>CANRMR010000001.1 GCA_947631785.1 uncultured Clostridia bacterium
TTGAAATTAGAGCAAATTGATAAAATATATTTATATCGTTTAATCAATAAAATAGAGATTGATAAAGATAAAAATGTATACATATATTTTAACTTTTCAAAATTAAATTCTATTAATGAAAACTTAGATGAGTTTATCAAAATTGAAGAAATAATAAATGAAAACAATCAAAAACGCAAAGTCGTGTAATTCAATGGTTACAAGACTTTGCAAACTGGTTGGTATATTTTTAAATCCACACCTTTAATATTTGCTTTCCATCCACTAGGAAAAGGAATATTTGGATATTTATCAGCAATTTTTTTTGCACTTTTATAGATATTACTAGAAGGCACAATTTCGCCAGTAACAAGATTAACACCGTCAGGGTTTAGCATTGGTATAATATATAAAGATATAGTATTAAAAATTTCTCTTATTTTGTAACCATATATAAAGCTATTATAAACATAAGCATTTGAAAAATCTTCAATAAATTTTGTAAGTAAAACACTGGTAATCCACTCATTTGCATGAAATGCTCCAATATAGCATACCTCTTTTTTACCATTACCTATTTTAATATAAGGAATAGGATTTCCTAAAACACTTTTTCCAATATAACCAATATGTAAAAAAGAATGTTTTTTCTTTAACTGATTTATATTCGACATTAAGATAGAGTATGAATAATTAACATTTGTTGGAACAATAGATAAATTTGATTTTATATTATTTAAATGAATATACATAAAAATCACCTATATTAATATATGTGTAATAAGTAAAAAAGTGAAAATTGATTATTGAAAATAATTTATAATAATATTATAATTAATGTATAAATATATTAATAATTATATTATTAGGAAGGGATAAATGTGAAAACAATATTAGTAACAGGAGCGGCAAAGGGAATTGGAAAAACTTTAGCGCAAAATTTAGCAATAGATGGAAACCAAGTTGTAATAAATTTTAATAAATCAGAAGAATCTGCAAAAAAAATGAAAGTAGATTTAGAAAAAAAAGGGTGCGATTTAGCTATTTTTAAAGCAGATATTTCAAAACAAGAAGAAGTAAAAAAATTAGTAGATTTTACAATTAAAACATATAAAAAGATAGATGTTTTAATTAACAATGCTGGAATAGACAGTATTGGATTATTTACTAAAATCACAAACGAAGAATGGAAAAATATAATAGATGTTAATTTAAATTCTGTTTTCTATGTAACACAAGAAGTTGTGAAGCATATGATAACGAAAAAAAATGGATGTATTATTAATATATCATCTGTTTGGGGAATGGTTGGAGCATCTTGTGAAGTTGCATATTCTGTATCAAAAGCAGGAATAGATGCAATGACAAAATCTTTAGCTAAAGAACTTGGTCCATCTAATATAAGAATAAATTCTATTGCACCAGGAATAATAGATACATCAATGAATGATACATTAAGTTTTGAAGAAAAACAAGATATAATAAACGAAATTCCATTAGGTAGAATAGGAAAAGCGCAAGATATATATAAATGTGCTAAGTGGCTAATAGAAGATAATTATACAACAGGACAAATAATTTCACCAAATGGTGGATGGATTATAACATAAAAAAATTTCTAAGTTTATACTTAGAAATTTTTTATGTTATACATTTTTAATTTTCCTTTTATAATTTCCAGAAATTAATTTTGGAATATATGTAATAATTTTATAAACTGCAAGTCTAATCTTCTTACTCCAAATATAAGATTTTCTTAATCTTCTAGAAGGAGTAAGTGAAAATTCCTCTTGCTCTGTTACAACTAAAGTATTTTGAACTTTTTCAATTGGAAAGATATAATTTTCACAATTATTATTATCCCAATTATCATTATTATCTTTAAAACAAAAATTAAAGGTTTCATCTTCTGGTAAATCAATTTCTACTTGAAATCCTAGTTCGGTTTTTTCCATTTGTTTTTCACAAGTACCATTCCAGTTCATACCGAATCCATAATGAATATAAACTTCTTCAGCATTATTTTGAAATAAAATACCTGTATAAGAAATTTTAACAGTTGTATTTTCTACTAACTTGTCTGTGTTAAAAAATATATTTTTTACAAGTTCCATAATTTTCTCTCCTTATTTATCTTTTGCTTTTTACATTATAATATTAAATAATATTTTCTTCAATACTTTTTTAAAAAAAAATACAAAAAAATACAAAAAAAACATTAATCTGATTTTAAAATCTTTCCAATAATATAAAATATGCTAGTATCGTCTACTTTTATATCTTCAAAATCCTTATTTTCAGCTTTTAAAGTTATCTTACCATTTTTAGTATAAAATTTTCTCATAATAATTTTATTGTTGTAATTAAATAAACCAAAATCTTTATTATCTAGTGGGGAATTAAATTCTACGTATACGTAACTACCTTTTGGAAATGTTTTTTCCATAGAATTATCTTTTACTTTTAATGCAATAGCAGAACTTGGAACATTTGAAGGACAATCAATAAATCCTGTAATATTATCAACTGCAATAATTTTATTGTAAGAAATATGTTCTATTACTCCATAACTTGCTTGTTCTTCATTAATTGTTTTATCATAAGTGTACATTAGTTGTTGATAAGGAATATTTAGTGCTTTACATATTTTCTTTAATGCTTTGTGACTTGGATTTCTTTCTCCTTTTTCAATATGTGTTAAATGTCCAATATTTATATCGGTAAGCCTTGAAAGTTCAGTTTTAGTCATTCCTTTTTCTTTTCTTGCTTTTGCAATCATATCACCAATCATTTTTTATACCTCTTTCTACAATATTTTTTATTATTATACAAAAAAAATTGTAAATTGTCTAGCAGTAAATGAAAAAAATATTATTTTCTTATAAAATAGCATAAAAAGTATTGACTTGTCAAATTGTAATATGATAAAATTCTTGTCAGAAAGAAAAAGGAGGTAAAAAACTTGTATTGTAATAAAATTAAAAAATACAGATTAGAAAAACAAATGACAATGAAACAATTAGCACAAAAAGCAGGAATATCTTCTGGCTATTTGTGCCATTTAGAAAAAGGAAATAGGCAAAATCCATCTACAAAAGTGATGCAAAATATTGCAAATGCACTTGGAGTAAAAATTGCGGAAATATTTTTTATAGAATAACAAAACAAATGTGATATAATCAAAAAAAAAGAATATATTAAAAAAAGAATATAATTTCTACTAATTAATATTGTAAAAATTTGTAGTTTATGATAATATTTTGTAGAAATAAAATAAAGGGAGATTATATCATGGAAGAAGATAACAAACAAAAAGAAAATAATAATCAATTACTCAAAATAGATAAAGAGCTAAAAGACGTCGTAGATGAAGAAAAAACAGAAAAAGAAGAATCAGAAAAAAAAGAATTAGAAATAGTAGAAGTAAATGTTGAAAAGAAAAAAATATCAAAAAAAACCAAAATTATTATTATAGCAATTTGTTGCAGCATACTTCTAATTGCATTATTATTTTCTACTATATTTGCTTTAATAAATATAAATAATAAAAATATTATACAAGGTATTTCAATAAATGGAGTAGATGTATCTAATGTTTCTTTTGAAGATGCAAAAGCAAGATTTACAAATAATTTTCAAGAAATAAAATCGCAAAATATAACATTAGAATATGAAGATTTTCAAACTACTATTACACTAGAACAAATCAGTACAAGTATAAATATAGACCAAGTAGTAGAAGAAGCATATAACATGGGAAGAAATGGCAACATATTTAAAAACAACTATGAAATTTTAGCAAGAAAAATAAATCCTGTAAATTTGCAATTTACAATGGAATTTAATCAAGAAGAATCAAAAAATATTTTAGATAATATTAGTTATAGCTTACCAAATACAGTAGTACAAAGTAGTTATTCTATTGAAGGAAATAATTTAGTTATTACAAAAGGTAAAAAAGGAATTATAGTAGATCAAAACCAAATGACTAATTTATTAGGTATATATGTACATGAATTAATGCAAGGTAAAGAAGCTTATAATATTACAATACCAGTTATAGAAATAGAACCAAATCCTATAGACATAGATAAAATTCATAGTGAAATTTATAAAGAACCAAAAAATGCATCTATAAAGAAAGATCCATTTGAACTTACTGTTCATTCTAATGGAGTAGATTTTGATGTAAATAATGCAAAAGAAATTATAACTCAAGATCAAGAGCAATATACAATTCCACTAGTGATAACAACTCCAGAAATAACAGTAGATAAATTAGGTGAAGAAGCATTTCCTAATCTTTTAGGTTCTTATAGTACTAATTATGGTGCTAGTGCATCTAATAGAGGAATTAATATTGCAATTGCAGCTAGAACTATTAATGGAACTATTTTATTACCAGGAGAAGTTTTTTCTTATAACAAAGTTATAGGAGATACAACACCAAATAAAGGATACAAATTAGGTGGGTCATATTTAAATGGAGAATTAGTTGAAAGCTATGGAGGAGGAATATGTCAAGTATCATCTACATTATACAATGCAGTGTTGTATGCTAATTTAGATATAGTACTTAGATATAATCATTCTTCAACAGTAGGTTATGTTCCAGCAAGTCGAGATGCAACGGTATCATATGGAGGAAAAGACTTTAAATTTAAAAATTCAAGAAAATATCCAATTAGAATTAAAGCAGTAGCATCAAATGGAGTATTAAAAATAGAAATTTACGGAATAAAAGAAGAAGAAGAATATGAAGTTGTAATTGAAAGCAGTGTGACTGGAAGTATTCCATTTACAACAAAATATATAGAAGATAATACTCTTCCACAGGGACAGCAAGTTGTAAAATCGAATGGTTCAAATGGAAAGAAAAGTGTAGCATATAAAGTATTAAAGTTAAACGGAGTTGTAGTATCTAGAACCCTATTATCACAAGATACATATAATCCAATGCAAAGAATAGTAAGGGTAGGAACTAAAAAGACAGTAGCACAATCTACAACAAAACCAGCAGAACCTACAACTGAAACAACAGCAAAGCCTGCAGCACAAACTCAAAATCAGACACAAAATCAAGTGCAAACACAAACACAAACACAAAATCAAAGCCAGAACCAAAGTTTAACGAATAAGCAAACAAACCAGTAAATAAAAAAATAAATATAAAGGGGCACAAAATAACTATGCTCCTTTATATTTATGATTTATACATAAGTGGCATACTTGAAAAAATAAAAAAAATAATGTATACTTATGCTAAACAAAAAAATGTGGCAGAGTCACCTTTTGTATAAATGTCCTCGTAGCTCAGTTTGGATAGAGCGCGGACCTCCTAAGTCCGGTCTTGCGGTGGTTCGAGTCCACTCGGGGACACCATATGTTAAAATTAAAAATACATAAAATAATTAAGGTAAAATTTATGGAAGAAAAAGAAAAATTTATGAAAGAAGCTCTAAAAGAAGCAAGAAAAGCATATAATAAATTAGAAGTACCAGTTGGAGCTGTAATTGTAAAAGATGGACAAATTATTGCAAGAGCTCATAATTTAAAAGAAACTAAAAAAGATACTACAAAACATGCAGAAATTTTAGCAATACAAAAAGCAAGCAAAAAAATAGAAGCATGGAGACTTTTAGATTGTGATATGTATGTTACGCTAGAACCATGTGCTATGTGTATTGGTGCAATTATACATTCTAGAATCAGAAAAATATATATAGGTGCTATGGACGAAAAAACAGGTGCTTGTGGTTCTGTTATTAATTTATTAGAAGATTATCCTTCTAACCATAAGGTCGAAAAAGAAATTAATATATTACAAAAAGAATGTGAAACCATTTTAAAACAATTTTTTAAAAAGCTAAGGAAAACAAAGAGGTGTAAAAATTGAAACGTTTTATAAAACCAGTTTTAATGATATTACTGCTTGTATTTATTATTGCAATAGTTTGCTTATTAATATTAAAATACGAAGTAGAAGGCGAAATTAGTATGCCGTTTTATTTATCTAGAATTATAGTTATTAGTTCTGCAGAAGGAATACAAAAGGAAAATACACAAAATATTTGGGATTTAGAGCTATTACAAAATAATGATATATATATTGAAATAAATAAAAATGAAGATGAAGAAAAAAAAGAATTAATTGAAAACATTGTCTTAGATAATTTTCAAATAAACAAAAATCCATTAAAAGGAGAACTAAATTTATATGAGCCTACTCAGGATGAAAATAACCTTTATAAAATGGAACAAGAAAATTCTATAAAAGATAAAATAATTTATAAGGGAAGCCAAACAACCAATATGAATAACTTAGAAATTGCAAATCAAGGTGGAAGAATTGGCTTTCGTTATACAAACCAAAATTTAGGTACATATACATCTAATGAACAAGAGCAAATTACACATGATGGAACAATTTTGCAAAAATTAAATATTAAATCAGAAGAGTTAAAAGCTGAAGTTTCATTTGATATAACAATTTCACTAGTGTCTCAAAAAAAATATAAAGCAAATATTTCTTTAGAATTTCCAACAAACGATATAGTATCAGAGGGAACAGGAAGTTATGAAAAAGTAAATATGGATGATGTAGTATTTAAAAGAATATAATAAAGTAAAAAAAACACTTGTCAAGAATATAAAAAACATATATAATAATAAAAAAGCTAACCTTTGTACGGAAAGTAATATTTGATAAAAAGCTATGAACCTCGTCAGGTCTGGAAGGAAGCAGCGATAAATAGTGTATTTATGTGAATAATTACTTTCCGTAGAGAGGTTAGTTTTAAATAAGAGGTGAAACAAGTGGCATATACAACATTATATAGAAAATTTAGACCAAAAACCTTTGAAGAAATAGTTGGGCAAGAAGCAATTGTTAAAACACTTAAAAATCAAATTATAGCAGATAGAGTAGGACACGCGTATCTTTTAAGTGGAGGAAGAGGAACTGGTAAAACTTCTGTTGCAAAAATACTTGCAAGAGCAGTAAACTGCCTAAATCCTAAAAATGGAGAGCCATGTAATGAATGTGAAATATGCAAAGCCGCATTAAATGGTTCACTAACAGATATCGTAGAGATGGACGCTGCATCAAATAATAGTGTAGAAGATATTCGTTCAATAAAAGAAGAAGTAAATTTTTTGCCAACACTTGCAAAATATAGAGTATATATTATAGATGAAGTTCACATGTTGTCGACAGGTGCTTTTAATGCTTTACTAAAAACATTAGAAGAACCACCAGAACATGTAAAATTCATACTTGCAACAACTGAACCACAAAAATTACCTACAACAATTTTATCAAGATGTCAAAGGTTTGATTTTAAAAAAATTTCGGAAGAAAATATTGTAAAAAGATTAAAAATAATATGTAACGAAAGTAAAATAGATATTACTGAAAAAGCATTATTTGTAATTGCAGTTTTATCAGAAGGTGCTGTAAGAGATGCACTTAGTATTTTAGAAAGATGTATTCAAGATGGTGTAGAACATATAGATGAAGACAAAGTAAAAGAACTAGTAGGAATTCCAAAAATAACTTATATTAACAAAGCATTAAAAGCAATTTTAGAATGTAATATAGAAGAAGTGCTAAATGTTACAAAAGAAATGATAGATGATGGGAAAGACATATCAAATATATTATGGGAAATGATTAAATATACTAAAGATATATTAATATATAAAACAAGTAATAAATTAGATTTGTATTCTAAAGATGAATTAAACGAAATAAAGCAAAGGGCAGAAGAAGCAAGCAAAGAAAGATTACTATCTATTATATATGATTTGTCTGAAATAGAAAATAATATTAAATGGTCTACTCAAAAAACAATAATGTTTCAAACAGGTATGATTAAATTGTGCATAAATCCAAATAACGAAGACATATCAAATATAATTAAAAGAGTAGAAAATATAGAAAACCAACTTAAAGGTAAAAAAATTAATTTAGATGATTCAAATAGTAAAAATTATGCACCAAATAGCAAAAAAAATGTGGATAACTATGTGGATAATATAAAAACTGAAAAACCAAAAACAGCGAATAATAAAGTAATAGACAGCGAAAATTTTTGGCCAAAGGTTGTGGATAATCTTAAAAAAAGTGGAAAAATAATGTTATATACTAATTTACTTAAAACAAATGCAAAAAAAATAAATGATTTAATAGTTGAAATTGAATTTCCAAATCGGAATGACACCATTTGGTAAAAAGACTTTAGAAACTCCAGAAAGCATTAATGAAATTGAAAGACTAGTTTCTATGGAATGTGGAAAAGATATGAAAATAAAATATATTGATAAAAAACAAGAACCAAATAATAATAAAGCAAGTAATATAGATACAATAGAAAACTTAGCAAATGATTTTAGTTTGCCTATAGAGGTAGAAGATAATTAAAAAAGAAAGGATGATAAAAATGGGAAAAAGAGGAGGATTTCCAGGTGGAATGGGAGGATTTGGAGGTATGAATCTAAATCAGCTAATGAAAGAAGCAAAAAAAATGCAAGCAGATATGGAAAAATCACAAGAAGAATTAGTTTCTAAAGAATTTGAAGCAACAGCAGGTGGAGGAGCAATAAGTGTAAAAGTAACAGGAGCAAAAAGTTTAAAAGAAATAAAATTACAAAAAGAAGTGGTTGATCCAGATGATATAGAAATGCTACAAGACTTAATAATAACTTGCGTAAATGAAGCATTAAGAAAAGTAGATCAAGAGCAAGCAAATGCTTTAGGAAAATATAATATACCAGGAATAATGTAAAAAGGAAAGATAAAATATGTCATATTATTCGCCATCAATTGAAAAATTAATAGAAAGTTTTGAAAGGTTACCTAGTATTGGTCATAAAACTGCTACAAGGCTTGCATTCCATATGCTAGATCTAAATCAAGAAGAGACAAATGAATTTATAAATTCCATTGTTCAAGCAAAGAAGAATTTAAAGTATTGTTCAAAATGTTATAATATTTCTGATACAGATCCATGCCAAATATGTAGTAATCCTAAGAGGGACAAAAGTGTAATTTGTGTTGTAGAAGATGTAAAAGATATTATTGCAATGGAAAAAGCCCACGAATTTAAAGGTGTTTACCATGTGCTGCATGGTTCAATTTCTCCAATGAACGGAATAGGACCAGATGATATTAAAATAAAAGAATTATTAAATAGATTGCAAGAAGATGTTCCAGTAAAAGAAGTAATTATTGCAACAAATCCAAGAGTAGAAGGTGAAGCAACAGCAATATACCTTTCAAAATTAATTAAACCAATGGGAATTAAAGTAACTAGAATTGCACATGGAATACCAGTTGGTGGAGATTTAGAATATACTGATGAAATTACATTAATGAAAGCATTAGAAGGAAGAAGAGAAATATAATTGTTTGTATACTATAAGAATATTCTTCGAAAAAGCGGGCGATTAAAATCGCCCCTACACAAACTGAGGTAATGTTTTAGAATTTATTAATTTTAAAAACAGTAACAAATAAAAGTGTATATAAATTAATTCAATAAAATTTCACAAATATCTTTTGTGGAATTTTTTTTTGCAAATAGTCTTGCTCTAATTTTCATATGTCTAATTTGATTTGGATTATTAAACAAATCAGTTAAAATTTGTTCGATGTTATCTTCTTTTCTAATCCATATGGCCAATTTATTTTTTTCCAAAAATTCTGCATTTTCCTCTTCTTGACCAGGAATAGGATTTATTACAATTATAGGAAGGCCAGAAGCCAAACTTTCAGTAGTTGTAAGACCACCAGGTTTTGTAATTACCAAATCAGCTATACTCATAAGTTCTGGAACTTTATTTGTAAATTCGATTATTTTAATTGTATCATGCTTTTGATAAGTGTCTACAATGTTTTGAAAATTTTTTTTCATTTTTTGGTTTTTACCAGAAATTGCAACAATTTGAATATCCATAAAATTTTTAGCAAATGCTTCTAACATTTGGTATGTATTTTTTTTACCTAGTCCAAATTCTCCGCCTGCAAAAAATAAAACGGTTTTTTTATTTTTTGACAGACCAAAAAAATCAAGAGTTTTTTGTTTATCATAATGTTCTAAAAAGCGATTAGATAAAGGAATACCAGTTGCAAAAATCTTTTCTGAATTTATATTTTTTTCTTCTAAAGCTTTTCTCATTTCATTATGAGCAACAAAAAAATAATCAATATAGTCAGACAAAACAAGCCACTGATCATGTGGTGCATAATCTGTCATAATAGTTGCAATTTTAGCATTAATTTTTTCCTTTTTTTTCAAATAAGCACACATTTGGCTAGAAAAAGGATGTGTGGATATAATTAAATCTGGATTAATTTCTTCTAATAATTTATCTAATTTAAAAGATAATAACCTATTTGAAGTATTACTAATTTTTGCAAGTGGTCCCTTTTGAGATTTAGAATAAATTCTTCCCCACAAACGAGGTGTTTTTTTTGCTAAATCTTTATATGCTTTTGTTGTTATATTATTAATATAATGATTAATATATTCAATACAGTCTACTAAATATGTTGTGCAACTATCTGAATAATATTTATCTATACATTCTTTAATAGAATTTGCAGCACTTAAATGTCCACCACCATATGATGCATAAAAAATTAAAATATTTTTCATAACTTATCTCCTCTTTAAAAATATACTATCATAAAAAATAAAAAAAAGCAAAAAGAGAATAAATTCTTACAAAATAGGAAATTAATAATATATATGACAATAGAAGGGAATGATAAAAAGTGAAAAAAATAAAATATTTGTTAGCAATAGTTGTTATTTTTTTTCTTTTATTTTATATATTACAAAACATTTCTAAAGAAGATATAAGTTATGCAAAAACAAGTTCAAATTCTAGTTCTGATGTACAATTAATGGCAAGAGCAATTAATGGAGAAGCAAGAGGAGAGCCGTATGAAGGACAAGTTGCAGTTGGGGCAGTTATATTAAATCGTGTAAAAAATGCAAGTTTTCCAAATACTATTGCGGGAGTTATATATCAAGCTGGTGCATTTACTGCAGTTTCAGATGGTCAAATAAATGTCCCTATTAGTAAAGGTTCTACTGTATATAAAGCAGCACAAGATGCAATGAATGGATGGGATCCAACAAATGGCGCAATTTATTATTTTAATCCAAGTACTGCAACTAGTAAATGGATTTGGTCAAGACCACTTATTAAAACAATTGGAAAACACAGATTTTGTAAGTGATTTTATTAAAAAATTAACAAAGATTTATTAAAAATTAATATTAAATTTTAATACTAATTTTCAATATAAAGCAAAGGATATATAATTTAAAAAATTGTAAACGAGGAATCGAACGAAATTTAAGCTTATAAATTTTTCTTAGAATTTATGCGAAAATTTTCGTAAGCGACGAAGTTTATCATTATTTTTTAAATTATATACCTTTGCATACACATACTTTTGCAATTATATATACCTTTGCACACATATATATTTTTGCAAATATAAGTGTATTACACTCAAATTTAATTTAAAGGAGAATTTAAAATGGAAAGTTTAAAAGAAAAAGTTTATGATTGGAAAAACAGATTAAAAGATAGACATATGCTTAGTATAATTGTAGCACTAATTGCAATTATTGTAGCATTAGGAATTTATGCATATAAAAAACAAACTGAATATAAACAAGTGTCAGAAAATGCATATAATATGTCATTTTATGAAGTCGTAAGTTATGTAGATAATGTAGAAAGTTATTTAGCAAAATCATTAATATCTACAAGTCCAGAGCATGGAGCGGAAACTCTAACTTATTTATGGAGAGAAGCAAATTTAGCACAAGTATATTTAGCACAATTACCACTAAATACTGAAGGACTTTCAAATACAGCAAAATTTTTAAATCAAGTAAGTGATTACAGTTATTCTTTATCACACAAAAATATTTATGATGAGCCTTTAACACAAGAAGAACTAGATAATTTAAAAACTCTTCATGATTACAGTGTCGAGCTAAAAAATACTTTAAACCAATTATCAGATGAAATTAATGAAGGAAGAATAAGTTGGGGAGAACTTACTAAAAAAGGAAATGTTGCATTTGCACAAGAAGTAAGTAACATTTCCAAAGATAGTTTTAGTAATCTAGAAGAAAATTTTCATGAATATTCTGGATTAATATATGATGGTGCTTTTTCAGAGCATATGACAAGTTCTAATCCAAAAGGATTAACAGGAGAAGACATAGATGAAGAAAAAGCAAAACAAATAGCAAGCCAGTTTATTGGGCAAGATAAAGTAGAAGAAATTACATCAAATGGTTTATCAGAAAATGGAAATATTCCAAGTTATTCTTTTTATGCTACCTTAAAAAATTCAGACAAAAATGAAAATGTAAGTATTGCAATTTCAAAAAAAGGTGGACACATAGTGTATATGAATTGTGATAGAGAAGTAAGTTCTGAAAACTTATCTCAGGAGCAAGCAGATGAAATAGGAAAAGTGTATTTAAATAACAAAGGTTTTGAAAATATGAAAGAAACATATTATTTAAAACAAGAAGGAATTGTTACAGTAAACTATGCCTACATGCAAGATAATGTTGTTATGTACCCAGACTTAATAAAATTAAAAATAGCTTTAGATGATGGAGAAATATTAGGAATAGAGACAACAGGATATTTAAACTCGCATACACAAAGAAACTTGCCAGAGGTAAAAATTACAAAAGAACAAGCAAAAGAAAACTTAAATAAAAATTTAGAAATACAATCAGAAGGATTAGCCATAATTCCAACAGAATATAAAACAGAAATATTTTGTTGGGAATTTAAAGGAAAAGTAGAAGACAAAGAGTTTTTAGTATATATAAATGCAGAAAATGGAAATGAAGAAGATATATTAGTAATTGTAAATACACCAAATGGAACACTTACAATGTAAACAATTATGTATAAAAAGTAACTTATAAGGATTAATATCTACATCAAAAAAAGAAAATAATTTCCAAAATAATTTAATAAAAAAAGTAAACAATAATTAATGTGAAGAAAATAATTTTCACAAAGTTATGTTTTAAATTAAACTAGCTTAAAATTCTTTTTAAATTAGGAGGAAATTATAAAATGTCTAGAAAAACAAGTATAATGTCTGAAAATTTAAAAGAAGAAATAGCAAAAGAACTTGGTGTATATGAACAAGTTAAAAAAGACGGTGGATGGCAAAACGTATCTTCAAAAACATGTGGAAACATTGTATCTAAAGCAATAGAAATTGCAAACAGAAAAGTAGAAAGTTAGTGCCATTTAAGTTTTGTAAATTAAAAGGGAATTAAATTTAAGCCCTAAACGTGCAAATTTTATTGCACGTTTTTTAATATTTATGCTACAATAAGAATAATATATAAAAGAAAAGAGGAATAAGTAGTGAATGAAATATATGTAAAAGATATTTTGAAAATTTGCAAAGGAACTCTTATATGTGGAGATGAAAATATTATATGTGAAAACTTTTCAAAAGATACAAGAGAAATTGAAAGCGGAGATGTTTACATAGGAATAAAAGGAGAAAATTTTGATGGAAACAATTTTTATAAAGAAGCATTTGAAAAAGGTGCAAGTGTATGCGTTATAGAAAAAGAAGAGATTGAAAAGGTAGAAGGAAAAACAATTATTAAAGTAGAAAATACAATAGATGCATTGCAAAAACTAGCTACATATAAAAGAAGTCTATATAATAATATACCAGTTATAGCAATAACAGGAAGTGTTGGTAAAACAAGCACAAAAGATATGATTGCAAATGTTGTAAATCAAAAATATAAAGTACTTAAAACTCAAGGAAACTTAAATAATCATATAGGACTTCCACTTACAATACTAAAACTAAAAGATCATAATGCAATAGTAGTAGAAATGGGAATGAATCATTTTGGAGAAATTAGAATACTAACAAACATTGTAAAACCAAATATATGTGTTATTACAAACATTGGTACATCACACATTGGAAATTTAGGCTCTAGAGAAAATATATTAAAAGCAAAACTAGAAATATTAGAAGGAATGGAAGAAAAAGGAACTATTATAATAAACAATGATAATGATCTACTAAATAAATGGGTAAAAGAAAATGAAGGAAAATATTCTAGCATAACCTTTGGAATAGATGAAAAAAGTAATATTCAGGCAAAAAACATTGAATTAGATGAAACAAAAAGTAATTTTATAATTGAAAGGGATAATAAAGAGTATAAAATAGAAGTACCAGTACAAGGAAAGCATTTTGTATACAATAGTTTAGCAGCAATTGCAGTAGGAACAAAATTAAATATTTCAATTAATGAAATACAAAAAGGAATAAAAGAATTTAGTTTAACTAAAAATAGAATGGAGATAAAAACAAATAAACAGGGAATAATTATAATAAATGATAGTTATAATGCAAGTTTTGATTCTATGAAAGCATCTTTAGAAGTTTTATCAAATTTTAATGGGAATAAAAAAATTGCAGTGTTAGGAGATATGTTTGAATTAGGTAGTTACGCAGAAAATTTGCATAGAAAAGTTGGAAAAGAAGTTGCAGATAAAAATATAGATATATTAATTACAGTAGGAAATTTATCAAAAAATATAGCAAAAGAAGCAATAGAAAACAAGATGAATAAGGAAAATGTTTATATATTTAATACTAAAGAAGAAGCAATATGCTGCATAGAAAAAATTGCTAAAAAGGAAGATGTAGTTTTAGTAAAAGCATCTAACGGAATGAAATTTAATAAAATTGTAGAAAAATTATTAAATTGACTTGAATAAACATTAAATGCTTGATATAATAGGTTCAGCTAAAATAGGTGGAGGGTGGAAAATGATATTTAAGGATTATTATAAAATACTAGGCCTTAACACCAATAAAGTTTTGCAAGAACAAATTAAATCGGCCTATAGAGAACAAGCGAAAAAATACCATCCAGATGTAAATGTTGGTAGCAAAATAGCAGAAGATAGATTTAAAGATATTAATGAAGCCTATAGAGTTTTATCAAACTCAGCTAGTAAAAGAAAATATGATAGAATGTGGAATACACACATTGGAAATAAGAAAAAGGCAAAATATGAAGAAAGTAAAAGGACAAAAGGAGCAATGTTTAGTGATTTCTTCCAAATGTTCTTTGGCAATTTAAAAGAAGATGATATAAATAATAAGTCTTTAGAAAATAGAAAAACAAAAGCTGAAAAAGGAGAAGATGTAGAAACAGAAATTACAGTTTCATTAGAAGAAGCATTTTTTGGTACAAATAAAAAAATCGCATTAAGAACTGTAGAAGGAAACATGAAAAGCTTTTCAGTAAAAATACCTGCTGGAATCAGGCAAAACGAAAAAATAAGATTAATAGGTCAAGGAAAACAAGGAAAACATGGTGGAAAAAATGGAGATTTATTTATAAAAATCAATTTAAAAAATGAAGAAAAGTTTAAGTTAAAAGGTTATGACCTATATACAGATTTACTACTTACACCATGGGAAGCAGCACTAGGGACAAAAACAAAAATTGGAGGAATAGATGAAGAAATAGCAGTTATTGTACCAAAAGGTATTCAAACTGGACAAGAAGTAAGAATGAAAAATAAAGGATATAAAAATCAAAAAGGCGAAAGAGGAGATTTAGTCGCATGTGTTAAAGTAATGGTTCCGCAAGAACTAACTGACTTTGAAAAGAAATTATTTTTAGAGCTTAGTCAAAAATCTAATTTTAATCCAAGAAAGATTATAAATTAACATAAAGCCATTGACAAAAGTATAATAAATAATGTATAATTATGTATAGTGATTAAACAAAAGAAAAACTATGCATAATAAAAAGAAAGAGGTGCATAAAATGGAAAGGTGGCAAGGTAAACATTTTAGCATAACCGATCCAAAAGATGTAAACACAGTAATTTATCAAATTAATAAAACTGAAAAAGAATACTTAAAAGATTCTCCAAAGTATACAGTAGAAAGATTAGATTATACTGAAGAACTAAGAGGAGAAAACAAGAAAAAAACATTCTTTGTTGATAATCCCTCAATAGATGGGGATCAATTAGTAATTCTTTCTTTTGGAAAAGAAAAAGTTGTTGTAAATATGGCTTTGCTTGACCAAGATAAGATAACAATATCAAAAAAGCCAGTACCACTTAAATTTGAATCGCTATATTCAGAAGAGGAAGTAGAGTATAAAGACTTTATTTATACACCAAATTTAAAAAGACCGATATCTATTATTGATCCAGAAACAACAGAAGAAGTAAAACCAGTTGTTTATTTTGATGAAGATACCAATGAAATAAAAGGAAAGTGTAAATTAAAACCATATAAATCTTATTTCGCATTTGAAATAAGAGATAAAAAAGATGATTAGGGAGGAAAGAATTGATGGCTACAAATGTAGGTAAATCAAAGACAAAAGAAAAGGTAGGACCAGCATCAGTAACTGTTAGTTTTGGTGGAGATAAAGAATTAAAAATAGGAAGTTTTTCAATCATAGATAATGGAAAAATTTCAGAAAATCCATTAGAAATAGGTACATTAGAAGCAAACGATTGTGTTATAAATGATAAAGGTGAATGTTACAGAGAGTATAATGGAAAAAAAGTAAAGGTTAGTCCTAATAAAATAGAAGATTTTAAAAATATTGCAAAGATAAGAAAACAAAAAGAAGATAAAGATAGATAAAACTAAAGAGAAGGTGAACACATATGAACTACAAAGTACAAGGCGCAGTAAAAAAAGTAAGAAAATATTTAATAATATATTTAATACTATGGATAGTGTTAAATATATTATTAGTTATGCCCGTTTCCTATAGCTATATTAATGCATGTGGAAGCGGCAAATTTGATTTAAACATATTTTTTGAAACAATATTTAATAATATTATGCCTTTTACAACATTTGGAAAAACATTTAGTGGTGCATATTTTGGAAACTATATAAAATTAACTATAGGGTTTACCTTAGTATATACAATTTTTATAGTAATAGGTATGATAAAATTAGCACCTAAAAATCAATATTCAGATATTGAACATGGTTCAAGTGATTGGTCAGAACATGGAGAACAATATAGAATATTAAGCCCTAAAAGTGGTATTATTTTAGCAGAAAAAAATTATTTGCCATTAGATAAAATGGGAAACGTAAATGTTCTAATTGTTGGACGGATCTGGTGCTGGTAAATCTTCAGCTTACTCTATTCCAAATGCATACCAATGCTTAGGGTCATATGTATTTACAGATCCAAAAGGTGAACTATATGATAGAACAGCAGGATATTTAAAATCAAAAGGATATGATATTAAAGTTTTAAATTTAGTACAACCACAATATAGTGATGGGTATAATCCATTAATGCATATTACAAGTGAACTAGATGTAGATGTTATTGCAAATACAATTGTAAAAGGACAAAAAACAGAAAGCAGTTCAGACCCATATTGGGATGATATGGCAGAAATGCTTTTAAAAGCATTAATATATTACTTAATTGCAACACGCCCAGAGGAAGAACAAAACTTAGCAAGTTGTGCAGAACTTGTAAGAGCAGCAAACACTAATGGAGGAAGTAACCTTTTAACAGAATTAATAAATCAGCTTCCTTATGATCATCCAGCTAGAATGTATTATAAATCTATAGAAATTGCACCAGAAAAAACATATGGAAGTATCTTAAGTTCACTTCAATCAAAACTTGGAAAATTTGATTCTAAAGAAATTGCAGAACTTACATCAACAGATACAATAGATTTTGATGCAATAGGAAGCAAAAAAACAGCAGTATATGTTATTTCATCTGATACACATACAGCATATGATTTTTTGCTTACAATATTCTTCTCTCAAATGATACAGCAATTATATAACTATGCAGATAATAGGGGAGGAAAATTACCAGTGCAAACATTCTTTATTCTAGATGAGTTTGCAAACATTGGTAAAATACCAGATTTCGATAAAAAAATATCAACAAGTAGAAGTAGAAAGATATCATTTAGTGTTATATTACAAAATTTAGACCAATTAGAAGCGGTTTATGAAAAATCATATGAAACAATAATAGGTAACTGTGATACACATGTATTTTTAGGAAGTAACTCACAAAAAACTGTAGAATATTTTTCAAAAGCATTAGGAGAAAAAACAATAGGAAGAGATAATATATCAATAAATAGAGATAAGCAAAATCATAAACAAGGAAAAAGCATTTCAGATCAAATAATGGCAAGAGCTTTAATGACACCTGATGAATTAAGAAGATTTGATAATGACATGTGCATTATTTTTGAAAAAGGAATAAGACCAGTAAAAGCACCTAAATTTTATTATTTTAAACATGCAATGGTAAGAGAACTTAAAGCTACTGAAATAAACCATAATAGTATAGGAGAAATTGAAAGAGGTACATGGAGAAAATATAATCCATACAATCCATATCAAGAAGATAAACAAGAAGAAGTAAAAGACTTAAAAGTAGAATCATTGGATGATTTATTTGATGATGTTCCAGAAAAAGAAAATAAACAAAATGAAAAAGAAGCTCCAGTATTACCACAAGATAACTTTCTTGAAATGGAAGAAGAATATACAAAAACAGAAGAACATGAAGAAATAGATTTGCAAAAAGAATTAGAGGCAAAATTTGATGAACTATTTGGTCCTATAGACGAAGATTAGAATATAAACAAATGTTCAAAAAATATTGAAAAAAAAAATAAAATATGATATAAAAAGATAAGCAAAAAATGCTTATCTTTTTTTTAGGAGGTAAAGATGAAATTTATACACATTGCAGATATGCACTTTGATATACCATTTACAACATTAAACAAAAAAGAACTAGGAAATCAAAGAAGACTAGAGCAAAGAAAAATATTTAAAGAAATAATAGAATACATTAAACAAAATAAAGTAGATTATTTATTTATTGCCGGAGATTTATATGAACATGAATATGTAAAACAAAGCACAATAGAATATATAAATAACTTATTTTGCGAAATTCCAGATGTAAAAATATACATTACACCAGGAAATCATGATCCACTCATAAAAAATTCATATTATGCAACATACAACTGGAATGAAAATGTGCATATATTTAAAAGTAAAATGGAAAAAATAGAAAATGAAAATATATGTATTTATGGATATGGATTTGATAATTTTTATAAAAAAGACAATGAATTAAAAAATATAGAAAAAATAGATGAAAATAAAATTAATATATTAATTACACATGCAAATCTAGATGGATTAAAAAACAGTGAAGAAGAATATAATCCAATTTCAAAAAAAGAACTAATAGAACTTAAATTTAATTATATAGCATTAGGACATATACACAAAAAAACACAATATATTCAAGACAATATATCTATTGTTTATCCAGGTTCACCTATGTCACTTGGGTTTGATGAAAAAGGTGAGCATGGAATGATAGTAGGTCAAATAAATGAAGAAAATAAAAAAATAGATATAGAGTTTATTAAGCTAGATAAAAAAGAATTTGTAGAAATTAATTTAGATGTAAGTGATATAAACAATGAAGAAGAATTAATAGAAAAAATAAATGAATTAAATTTAGAAGAAAATAAATATTATAAAATAATATTTACAGGAAATAGAAAGTTTAAAATTAATATATATAATATAGAAAAAAATATTTATAATCAAAATATTATTAAAATAAAAAATAATACAAAAATAGAAATGGATTTTGAAAAACTAAAAAATGAAAATACATTAAAAGGAATATTTATAAAAAATATGTTAGAAAAAATAGAAAAAAATCCAGAAAAAAAAGATGAAATTTTAAAAGTATTGGAAATTGGTTTAAATGCAATGTAAAGTTTACGCCAATTATTTTCCAATTTAAAAAAGAAAGTAGTAGGTAAAAATGAAAATAAATAATTTAAAAATAAATAAATTTGGTAAATTAGAAAATAAAGAAATTAATTTAAAAAATAAAATAAATATTATTTATGGAAAAAATGAAAGTGGAAAATCTTCATTATTAGAATTTATAATATCTATGTTTTATGGTTTATCTAAAAATAAAAAAGGAAAACAAATATCTAATTTTGAAAAATATACACCATGGGAAGAAGGAGATTTTTCTGGAAAAATATCATATGAATTAGATGATGGAAAAAAATATGAAGTATTTAGAGAATTTAAAAAGAAAAACCCAAAAATATATGATGAAAATTTAAATGATATTAGTAAAGAATTTAACATAGATAAAACAAAAGGAAATAATTTTTTTTATGATCAAGTAAAAATAGAAGAAGAATTATTTTTATCTACAATAGTATCAAAACAACAAGAATTAAAACTAGAAAAAAATGTACAAAATAATTTAATACAAAAAACTGCAAATATAGTTGAAACAGGAGAAGAAAATATTTCTTTTGAAAAAATAATAAATAAATTAAATAAAAAACAAATAGAAGAAATAGGAACACAAAGAACACAAGATAGACCAATTAATAATATAGAAAAAAAATTAAAAAAAATAAACGAAGAAAAAGAATTATTAAAAAATTATATTGAAGAAAAAAATAATATAAATAATTATAAAAATGAATTAATAAAAAAAATAAATAAAAAAGAAATTAAATTAGAATTAATTAAAAATATAAAAAAAATAAATGAAGAAAATAATTTAAAAAATGAAAAAATAAATATTAATAAAAATTATTTAAATAATTATGAAGAAAAAATAAAAGAAAAAAATAATGAATTAAATAAAATAAAAGAAATAAAAATAGAAAATAAAAAAATAAAAAATAATTTTTTAAAAAATATAATAATTCCTATTTTATTTATTTTAATTAATTTAATTTTATTTATTTTTTTAAAAAATATAATTATAAATTGTATAGGCATTTTAATATTATTTATTTATTTAATATTTATTTATAAAAATAATAAAAAAATAAAATTAAAAATAAAAGAAGAAGAAAAAATAAAAAATAAAATAATAGAAAATAAAAATAAATTAGAAGAAGAAATAGAAGAATTAAAAAAAGAAAAAATAAAAAAACAAGAAGAAATAAAATTAGAAGAAGAAAAACAAAATGTAGAAAATAAATTAGAAAAAGAAAAAATAAAAAATAATTATTTAAATAAAATAGAAGAAAATGAAATAAATAATTTAATAAATAATATTAATATAAATTATTTATTAGAAAATGAACAAAACGAATTAAATGAATTAAAATTAAATATTCATAAATTAGAATTAGAAGAAAAAAATATTTTAAATAATTTAGAAAAATTATCTGAATTAGAAGAAGAACAAAAAAATTTAGAAGAAAAATATGAAGAATTAGAAAAAGAAAATAAATATATTAATATGGCAAAAGAAGAAATAGAAAAAGCATATATAGAAATGAAAGAAAAAATTTCACCAAAATTTACAAAAGAATTATCTTCAAATATTAGTAAAATAACAAATGGAAAATACACTAATGTAAAAATAAATGATGATGGAATAATAACAGTAGAAACAAAAAATGGAAATTATACAATATTAGATACATTAAGTGTAGGTACAATAGAGCAATTATATTTATCACTAAGGCTAAGTTTTATAGAAGATATATCAAACGAAAAAATGCCAATAATGTTAGACGAAGCATTTGCATTTTATGATGATGAAAGATTAGAAAGTATACTAAATTATTTAAATAAAAAATATGAAAATAGACAGATATTATTATTTACTTGTACGAATAGAGAAAAAGAAATTTTAGATAGGCAAAAAATACCTTACAATTTTGTAGAAATAAATTAAAGTTACTAGTTAATGGTTTTATATTTAATAAAACTACAAAAGCTAGCCATATTTGGTGTAGGGGCGATTTTAATCGCCCGCCACTTCAAAGAATTTTCTTAATAAATATTATGTATAAAAATATATATAAATTTTTTATAAAATTGTTTTATATCAAAAAAATTATATAGGTCATGCCTAACATTGGTCTTCGGGCGATTAAAATCGCCCCTACAGCTTTACATGTTAAACATCCGATAGTAATAAGACCATTATCCTGTAACAAATTAAAAAATTAATCTTAAATAGCTATTGAAAAATAGCTATTTTTTGTGTATAATGTATAAGTATTATAAAAGAAAAGTGAGGGACATTTATGTTTCAAAAATTAGAAGATGTAGAAAAAAAATATGAAGAGTTGACACAAAAAATTAGTGATCCAAATGTAATTGCTCAAAATAAAGAATGGCAAAAACTTATGAAGGAACATTCAGATATGACTCCAATTGTAGAAAAATATAGAGAATATAAAAAAACAAGTAAACAAATAGAAGATGCAAAGGCTATGTTAGATGATCCAGAATTAAAAGAACTTGCGGAAATAGATATTATGGAAGCAAAAGAAAAACTTCCACAAATAGAAGAAGAACTTAAAATATTATTAATTCCAAAAGACGTAAATGATGACAAAAACATTATATGTGAAATAAGAGCTGGTGCAGGAGGAGAAGAAGCAGCATTATTTGCAGGGGATTTGTTTAGAATGTATTCGATGTATGCAGAAAGAAAACATTGGAAAATAGAAGTATTAAATGAAAATGAAACAGGAATTGGAGGATATAAAGAAATATCTTTCATGGTAACAGGAAAAGGAGCATATAGCAGATTAAAATTTGAAAGTGGCGTTCATAGAGTACAAAGAGTTCCAGATACAGAAAGTAGTGGAAGAATACATACATCAACAGCTACGGTAGCAGTACTTCCAGTTGTTGAAGATGTTGAAGTGGAAATTAATCCAGCAGATATAAAAATGGATGTATATAGGGCTTCGGGCGCTGGAGGACAGCATGTAAATAAAACATCATCAGCCGTAAGGTTAACACATATTCCAACAGGAATAGTTGCAGAATGTCAAACCGAAAGATCACAAGTACAAAATAGAGAATATGCTATGAGGCTACTTATGTCTAGGTTATACGAAATGCAGCAAAAAGAGCAAGATGAAAAACTTGCAAATGAAAGAAAAAGTCAAGTAGGATCAGGAGATAGAAGTGAAAAAATAAGAACATACAACTATCCACAAGGTAGAATTACAGACCATAGAATAGGGCTTAGTATATTCCAATTTGAAGACTTCTTAAATGGTAACTTAGATGAAATGATAGATAGTTTAATTACGGCAGATAGAGCAGAAAAACTAAAAGGAGAAGAATAAAGCATAGTTTTAACGTCTTTTTATATTATAGAAAATTTTTAAAATTTATAAAAATCTTTTATAATAAATAAATAGGAGAGTTTAAGGATGAATGAATTTAAAGTAATAGAAGTAATGAATGAAGCAATGATAGAAATGTTGAAGGAAAAAAATAAAAATTATGAAAAAAATATAAAAATTAAACAATACTTAAAAGATGAAGCTTTTTTCTTTAAAAATAATAAAGATAAATCATATGAAGTATTAGAAGATATAGGGGTTAAACAAGATAAAATAGATGAATGTTATAAAAAATTGACATCTTTAAATATGTTTTATGAACTATTACGTAAAGGAAAAATAAATCAGAACGATAAAAATTTAGTAATAAAATATGAAACCAATAATAATAAAGATATATTTAAAAAATCAAAATAATAAAAAGGAAAAGAAAATGAAAGATGAATATATAAAAAAATTTTATAATGAAATATGTAATTCTTTAGACGGAAATTACAAAATAATATTAGAGCCAAAAAGAAACCTAAAAGAAGATTGGATTGAATATGATCAAGTAAAATGGGATTTAGAAGAAGAGCTTCAAACATTAGTAAATAAACTATTACAAGATAAAACTTTAACTTTTGAAGAAAAAATTATAGAAGTATATAAATTTATATGTTTAAAATACATATATGATGATAATGTGTTGTTTTTCTTTAGAAAAGACACAAGTGATATTGAAAATATAAAGTATATAGCTGTGGATTGGTATGGAAGAATAGTAGATGATAGTTGGAAAGAAAATCGAAAAAAACACAATAGAAGAATATGCTATGAATTTGCTAGATATTATGCAAAAGCAATAAATGAATTATTAGATGGAAATGAAAACTTAGAAGCCTGTATGATTGGAGATAAAGAAAATACACATTATGTTGTAGGACTAACAGGAAAAGAATATAGTGCTATTTTAGATTTAGATGATTTTAATAAAATAAAAGACTTAACAAGATTAAAACTTGGTTTAACAATTAAGGGGATAAACATATTAAGAGATGAAACTGGAAAACTTCAAGCTGCAGTCGATAATTTTAATAAAGACAGGTTAAATGATTTATTAGAAGTAGAAAAAGCAAAAAATGATTTAAAATCAAAGAGCATTATTAAATATTTTAGCAAAATTGTAGAAATCTTAAATTCTTATAATATAGATTCACAAGGATTTATGGAATACATGAGATCTATAGTTGAAGCAGAAGAAATTGAAATTGAAAAAGTTTGGAAAGAAGTTAAGGGCGGACCAGAAAAAAGATATGTTAGATGTTTAATATTTGAATTTGAAGCAAAGATGTATTTAATAGATAGTGTTGAGCAAACATTAAGTCAGATAAATAAGGAAAGTCTAGATAAAAATATATTTATATTTAATCCGGAAGAAAATGAATATGCTTATTATGGTGGATAAATATATTATACAAGGAGAATTAGATGAGTAAAAATGTAAAAAAAATTATAAAATTAAATGAATTAGTATCATTATCTTTACATAGAAAACATACAATTGTTTTAAATCCAGAAGGAAGAAAAGATATAGAAGATTTAGATGAAGATATAGTATATGATAAAAGAGAATGGAAAATATCAGATGAATATCAAACATATATTAATGAATTAATTAAAAATAAAAATTATAGTACAGAAGACAAAATTCTTAAAGTTTATGAAAAAATAGGACTTGATTATATATATGATGACAATTTAATATCATATATAAAAAAGGTTGATGATGATATATTTACTTTACCAGAGTGGTATGGAAGAGATATAGATGATAAATGGGAGGAAAACAGGGAAACACATAACAGAAGAATTTGTTATGAGCTTTCTAGGTATCTTGCGAAATCTCTAACAGAATTATTAAAAAATGATGAAAATTATAGTGTTTGTATACATTGGAATAAAGAACTTACACATTATTTTGTAGGACTAATTTGCAATGATTATTGTATTACTTTAGATCCAGATGATTTTTTTAATATTAAAGATTTAACACGTTTAAAGACAGGATTAACTGTAGAAGGTATAAAAATTTTAGTAGATAAAGGAAATAAATTTGGTAATGCTCTTAAAAAATTTAATGAAGGTAAAAGTAAACATGCTATAAAAAAATTAGAACATGAATTAGAAGAAGATAGCTTATCTTATTCTATTAACGAAGACGAAGAGGTAAAAGAAAGTGAAGATGTTATTTTTTTAAAAAAAGCGGTCGAAATTTTAGCTGGTGATAAATATAAACTAGATTCACAAGGAATATTTGAATATATGAAAGAAGTTATTGATATTAAATATGGATCAGATAAAAGAGAAAAAATATGGAAAGAAATTCATGGAACATCTAATGAATCTAAACGATATATAAGGTCACTTATAGTAAATATTGATAATAAAAAAATATTAATAGATGTTGATAAAAAAGAAGTACGTGCATTTGACGAAAAAGAATTTGAAATTAAAAGACCAGTTTACATACGATATAATGATTTAAATAGAAATCAACATGACTTCTATAACGGAAAATAAATTGAATAAAAAGGATTGGAAAGAAAGTACAAATCTTCCAGTCTTTTTTTACCTAATAGGAAATTTCTCCGAAATTCCTATTAGATAAAAATATTATAGTCTTATATTTAAATGCAAAAAGAATAAAAAAGAAACTTCAAAAATAAACTTATAATAAAGTTTAAAATAAAAGGAGTTTTTAATTTGGAAAATATCATAAATACTACAATATTAGGTTTATTTTTTGGAACATTTGGAACAACACTAGGAGGAATAATAGGTGTTAAATTTAAAAACACCTCAAAAAAATTTTTGAGTTTTGTACTATCACTTGCGTCAGGGTTAATGATATCAATAGTATGTTTTGACTTAGTACCAGAAGCAATGGAAATAGGAAAATTTTCTAACATGATATTAGGGGTAATATTTGGAATTGCAACAATGATAATATGTGATGTAGCAGTACAAAAAAAATTTAGTACAAATCCTAAACATAAAAACAATACAAATAGCTTACTAAAAACTGGCATAATAGTAAGCGTAGGATTGGCACTACATAACTTTCCAGAAGGGCTTGCAATAGGAAGTGGGTTTGAAGCATCGGTAAAACTAGGATATAGCTTAGCACTTGCAATAGCTTTGCACGATATACCAGAAGGTATATCTATGGCAGTACCAATGAAAAATGGTGGTATGAAAGCATCAAAAGTAATAATATATGTAATATTATCAGGAATAACAACTGGAATAGGAGCATTTTTTGGAGCAATAGTTGGAAACATATCAAAAGAAGTAATAAGTATGTGTTTAGCATTTGCAGCAGGAGCAATGCTATACATAGTATCAGGAGAATTAATACCAGAATCAAACAAATTATACAAAGGAAGAATGAGTGCAATAGGTAATATAATAGGATTTTTACTAGGGATACTAGCAACACAAATATAAAATATTGAAAAAAATATTAATTTAATATTTTGTATTGAAAAAAATTATTAAATATAGTATAGTTACAAACAGGTGATAAAAATGAAAGTAATGTTTATTTGCACAGGAAACATATGTAGAAGTGCTATGGCAGAGGCAATGCTTAAAGATAAAATAGAAAAAAATGATAAATTAAAAGGAAAAATAGAAGTTTGTTCTGCTGGAACATTTGCAAGTACAGGAGATACATCTACCTATTCTGCAATAGAAGTAATGGATGAATATGGTATTAATTTAACATTGCATAGAGCAACAAATGTTAATGAATCTAATATTTTGCAAATGGATGTAATTTTATGTGCTACAACATCACACAAAAATATGCTAATTAATATGTATCCAAATTTGAAAGAAAGAATATATACAATGAAAGAATATGTTGGATTTGATAAAAACGATTTGGATATTAAAGATCCTTGGGGATATGGTATAGAGGTTTATAGGGTATGTGCTGCCGAAATTGAAAAGTGCATTGATTTAATGATTGATAAATGGATACAAGAACTTTAAAAAATAAATGCTTGGGCAAAAATATATAAATTCGCAAAAAAGAAAGAGGAAAAAATATGGAATTATTAGAAGGATTAAATGATAAACAATATGAAGCAGTAATAAATACAGAAGGACCAGTGCTTGTAATTGCAGGAGCTGGAAGTGGAAAAACAAAAGTTTTAACACATAAAATTGCATATTTAATGGGAGAAAAACATATCATGCCTTGGAATATTTTGGCAATTACATTTACCAATAAAGCTGCAAATGAAATGAAACAAAGAGTTGAAAATTTAGTAGGCGATGCTACAAAAGATATGTGGATAGGAACTTTCCACTCTATTTGTGTGCGCATTTTAAGAAGATACATTGATAGAATTGGTTTTGATACTTCTTTTGCTATTTTTGATACTTCAGATCAAAAAACTATGGTAAAAAATTGTTTAAAGGAATTAAATATAGATGACAAGATGTTTACAGATAAATCCGTTATGTATGAAATTAGTAATGCAAAAAATGAAATGCTAGAGCCAAAAGCATATGCGGTAAAAGCAAATGGAGATTATAGAAAAGAAAAAATAGCTACAATTTATGAGTTATATCAAAAGAAATTAAAAGAAAACAATGCAATAGATTTTGACGATATTATTAATTTCACAATAAAAATATTAATGGAAAATCCAGATGTACTAGAGTATTATACAGAAAAATTCAAATATGTGCTTGTAGATGAATATCAAGATACAAATAAAGCACAATTTACATTAGTTACACTTTTTGCATCAAGGCATGGAAATATTACAGTAGTAGGAGATAATGATCAAGGGATATATTCATTTAGGGGAGCAGATATTTCTAACATTTTAAATTTTGAAAAAGATTTTCCAGGAACTAAAATTATAAAGCTAGAGCAAAATTATAGGTGCACAAAAAACATTTTAAATGTAGCAAATGATATAATAAAAAATAACACAAAAAAATATGATAAGAAATTATGGACAAATAATGAAGAAGGAATAATGCCAATTGTATATAAAGCAGATGATGAATATGCAGAAGCAAGCTATATTGTAGAGCAAATTTATCATTTGAAAACAGAAGAATATTATAAATATTCTGATTTTGCAATTTTATATAGAATGAACTCACAATCACGTAGCATAGAAGATATTTTAAGAAGAGAAGAAATTCCATATAAAATTATTGGAGGACTAAAATTCTACGAAAGAAAAGAAATTAAAGATATTATTGCATATTTAAGATTAATTAATAATACAAAAGATAATCTAAGTTTAAGAAGAATTATTAATGAACCAAAACGTGGAATTGGGGTAACTAGCCTAGATAAAATAGCACAAATTGCAGAGCAAAATAACATTTCTATGTATGATGTTATAAAAAATGCGGAAGATTACGGCTTAAACCGTGTTTATTCAAATTCTAGAGAATTTATAAAGGTAATGGAAGAATTAATTGCTCAAAAGGAAAATCTAAATATATCGGAATTAATTAAACAAACACTAAATAAAACAGGATATACAAAAGCATTAGAACTTGAAAATACGCAAGAGGCAGAAAATAGAATAGAAAACTTAGAGGAATTTTTAACGGTTGCAATTGAATTTGAAGAGCAAGAAGCGGAAAATACATTGTCTAACTTTTTAGAGCAAATGGCTTTGACTAGTGATATTGATAATATGGAAGATGAGCAAGATTCAGTAACACTTATGACTCTGCATAGTGCAAAAGGACTAGAATTTCCTGTTGTATTTTTAGTAGGAATGGAAGAAGGTATTTTTCCAGGATATAAATCTATTTCTGAACCAAAAGAATTAGAAGAAGAAAGAAGACTTTGTTATGTAGGGGTAACAAGAGCAAAACAAAACTTATATTTAACTTGTGCCAAAAGAAGGACTATGTTTGGTTCAACTTCGTACAATTTAGTTTCAAGATTCATAAAAGAAATAAGTAAAGACTGTTTGCAAGGTTATGAAGATGTTGTAGATGATAAAAATATGCAAGATACATTTGAAGACAGTAAATATAAATGGCAATATGGATTAGATAGTAATATTAGTAAAATAAATTATAATAAAACAGAAAATAATAAAATAGCAGCGGGAAGTATAAATAATTCTAATTTTACATTTAGAAGTGCAGAAAGTTTTCTTAAAAATTTAGAAAATAATAAAAAACAAGAAATAGATATTAGTAAATATCAAGCAGGACAAAGAGTATATCATAAAAAATTTGGAGAAGGAAAAATTAACTATATAGAAGAAGAAGGAAATGATTATAAAGTAGATATAACATTTGATAAATCTGGACATAAACGATTAATGGCAAGATATGCAGGTTTAGAAATTATATAAATATTAAAAGCCTAAAATTTATTTAAAAAATTATTATTTTAAATAAAATCTTAGGCTTTTTTGTATAAAATATGAAATTAAACAAATACTAACAAAAATATGAAAGGAAAGATGAAAATGGCAAATTTAACTCAAATAGAATTACAAAATTTAAAACATTTAATAAACATTCAAGATATATCTTATGATAAATTTAATACCTATTCTGCACAGTGTGTTGATCCACAAATTAAACAATTATTTACTAAATCAGCACAAGATTCACTAAATATTAAACAAAAATTAATGTCATTTTTAAATGAATAAGGAGGAGTAAGATGGAAGAAAAAACGATGGTAAATGATATACTAGAAGGTACAAAATCTGAACTTACATGTTACCAAACAGTAATTAATGAAACTGAAAATATGCGGATTAAGGCAAACGATTATGCAGATTCGTAATAATCTAGAAAGCTTTGAATATGAACTATTTAAGATAGCTCAGACAAAAGAATATTACAAACCATTAGTACAAGCAACACAAGAAGAAATAGACAATGTAAAAAAACAATTGCAACAATAACAAAAAATATAAGGGCACGAAGAATGTCGTGTCCTTAAAATAATAATAAAAGCTTTGGTTGACAAAATTATAAAATCGATATAAAATAATATGCATAAAATATAAGGAGAAAACTATGCAAAATAATAATAAAAAACCATCTGAATTTTTAATATCAAAGACAAAAATATATTTAGCAATAATTGCTATTATATTAATTTTATTATGCATTCAAAATATAAATTATATTATACCATCTATCTTATGTTATGTGCTTATACTAATTTATACATATTGGTCTAACAATAAAAGAAAAACTGAGCTTTCTAGGCATATCCAAGAACTAACAATAAATGTGGATTCAGCAGCTAAAAGCACTTTAATTAATTCGCCATTTCCACTAGTCATTATTGAGACAGATGGAAACATCATATGGAAAAGCACAAAATTTGCAGATGAATTTGCAAATATAGATATTAATAATATATTAGCGACATTTGTAAAAGAAATTAAACAAGAACTAGAAAATACAAAAAATAAAAAACAAAAAAGTATACAAAAGCAATTAACAATAGGTAAAAAAACATATAAAGTTCTTGGTGAATATGTAAAAAATAGAAGAAAAGACAGAAAAAAACAAATAGATACACAATATATTATGATTTTATACTTTATAGATGATACGCAAAATAAAAAGTTAGAAAAAAATTACGAAGATTCAAAGCTTTGTGTTGGAATTTTAAAAGTAGATAATTACGAAGAAACAATGCAAAGAATTACAAATGAAGAAAAGCCACAAGTTGTGGCACAAATTGAAAAAATAATATATGATTGGGCAAATCAAACAAATGGTGTAATTATAAAATCTGAACGAGAAACATTTATATATATTTTTGAAAAACAATATTTAGAAAAATTAAAAGAAAATAAATTTGATATATTAGATGAAGTAAAAGAAATAGAAATTAATGCAGCAATTCAAATAACCCTTAGTATTGCAATATCAACTGAAGGAGAAACAATTTATGAAAAATACAAATCTGCGCTATCTGGTATGGACATTGTACTAGGACGTGGAGGAGACCAAGCAGTTGTATTAGAAAACGAAAAATACGATTTCTTTGGTGGAAGAGCTCAAGAAATAGAAAAAAGAACAAAAGTAAAAGCAAGAGTTGTAGCACATGCATTAGAAGAGTTAATTAAAGAAGCAAGTAATGTTTTAATTATGGGACATACAAATTCTGATATTGATGCAATCGGTTCAAGCTTAGGGATTTATAGATTAGCTACAAATATAAATAAACAAGCAAATATAATTACAAATCCTAATTATGGTGTTGCAATAAAAAGTTTTATGAATGTTATTGAAAAAGATGAAAATTACAAAAATGTATTTATAGACAAAAATGAAGCAATAACAAAAATTACAGAAGATACATTATTTGTAATTGTAGATACCCATAAAAGAAATTTTGTAGAAGCACCAGAATTATTAGAAAAAGCAAATAAAATTGTTATAATTGACCATCATAGAAGAAGTACAGACTATATAGATAATGCAATTTTAGCATTTCACGAAGTATATGCATCATCTGCATCAGAACTTGTTACAGAACTTATTCAATATGCAGAAAAAGAAATTACACTTCCACAAATAGAAGCAGAAGCACTATATGGTGGAATTGTAGTAGATACAAAAAATTTTGCATTTAAAACAGGTGTTAGAACATTTGAAGCTGCAGCATACCTAAGAAAATGTGGAATAGATATATTAAAAGTGAAAAAATGGTTCCAAAGTGATTTAGAAGGATATAATAAAATTGCAGATGTAGTAAAAAAAGCACAAATGATTAATGATACAATAGCTATATCTATTTATGATAATGATGATAAAGATTCAAATTTTATTTGTGCAAAAGCTGCAGACGAATTACTTACAATAAGTGGAATAACAGCTTCTTTTGTTATAGGAAATATGGGTGAGAAAGTGTGCATTAGTGGACGTTCTGTAGGAGATATTAATGTGCAAGTAATTTTAGAAAAACTTCGGAGGAGGAGGACATATTACACTTGCAGGTGCACAAGTTGAAAATATGACATGTGAAGAAGTAAAAAAAGAATTAATAGACATTATTAATGAATATATTACGCAAAATGGTAATTAAATATATGGGCAAATTTTAGGCTAAATGCAAAATTTGCCCTAAAATAATATATAAGGAGGATAGAAAAATGAAAGTTATTTTAAACCAAGATATTAAGGGAGTAGGAAAAAAAGATCAAATAATTAATGCCAGTGATGGATATGCTACAAATTTTCTATTTCCAAAGAATTTAGCTGTTCCAGCAGATAAAACAAATATGACTAAATTACAAGCAAGAAAAGATTCTTATGAGTTTAAAAAAGAAGAAAAAAGAAAAAAAGCATTAAAAGAAAAAGAAGAAATTGAAAAAATAACATTAGTTATAGAAGTAAAATCAGGTGATAATGGAAAAATATTCGGTTCTATTACTTCAAAAGAAATAGCAGAAAATTTAGAAAAACAATACAAAATAAATGTAGATAAAAAGAAAATTGCAATGGAAAATATAAAAAATATAGGTAGTTATGTTGTAGAAATTAAACTGTTCGAAAAAATTACAGCAAAATTGAAAATTAACACTGTTGACAAAAAATAAAAAAAGGAAGTGGCAAAAATGGAATTAGGAAAAGTACCACCACATGACATAGAAGCAGAGCAAGCAGTTTTAGGAAGTATGCTTACAGATAAAGATGCAGTAATATCATGTATAGAAACATTAAAAGCAGAAGATTTTTATAGAGAAGATAATAAAGCAATTTATGAAGCAATTATGAATTTATACAATAGAGCAGAGCCAATAGATATAATTACAGTAAAATCTGAATTAGACATGCAAGGAAAATTAGATGCAATTGGAGGAATAGAATATTTAGCAGATTTACCAGAAAAAGTTCCAACAACTGCAAATATAGATAAATACATAAAAATAGTAGAAGAAAAATCAATGCTAAGAACGCTAATAAAAACTGCAAATGAAATTATTACACTTGGATATGAACAAACAGAAGAAGTAGAAACTGTAATGGAACATGCTGAAAAAAAGATATTTGATGTAATGCAAAAGAAAAACCAAAAAGGATATACTGCTATTAAAGATGTATTAGTAGATACATTTGCGCAAATAGAAAAACTATATAATCAAAAACAACACGTAACAGGTGTACCAACGGGATTTTCAGACTTAGATTATAAAACAGCAGGATTTCATAATTCAGATTTAATATTAATTGCAGCAAGACCATCAATGGGAAAAACAGCCTTTGCATTAAACTTAGCAGTAAATGCAGCAGTAAGAGGTCATGTTCCAGCTGCAATATTTAGCTTAGAAATGTCTAAAGAACAATTAGTAAACAGAGTACTTTGCAGTGAAGCAATGGTAGACAGTAATAAATTAAGGACAGGAAAAATAGAAGAAGAAGATTGGGGTAAACTTGCAGGTGCATTAGGACCATTATCAGAAGCAGAAATTTATATAGACGATACACCAGGAATTTCAATTACAGAAATAAGAGCAAAATGTAGAAAACTAAAATTAGAAAAAAATATAGGGCTTGTTGTAATAGACTATTTACAATTAGTACAAGGAAGTACATCAAGACGTGCAGGAAGTCGTGAGCAAGAAATATCTGAAATTAGTCGTTCATTAAAAATACTTGCAAAAGAAATAGATGTACCTGTAATTGCACTTTCACAACTGTCAAGAGCGCCAGAACAACGTCCGGACCATAGACCAATGTTATCTGATCTTCGTGAATCTGGAGCAATAGAGCAAGATGCAGATATAGTAATGTTTTTATACAGAGATGATTACTATAACCAAGACAGCGAAAAGAAAAACATAGCAGAAGTAATAATTGCAAAACATAGATCAGGATCAACTGGAACAGTAGAATTACTATGGCTTGGAAATTACACAAAATTTGCAAATATAGAAAGATATAGAGAAGAATAAAAAACGACAAAATAGTCGTTTTTTATTCTTCTATTAAATTTCTATTAGATAATATATTTTTTAATAAATATCATTAAAATAATTTATTTGAAAAAACTAAGTAAAAAGCAAAAGTTTTTTTATAATTTTGAAAAAATTGACTACAATTAAAATTATCAATAGGTATTTAAAAAATCCCCTAAAAAATTCACCAAAAATGTTGACAAGCCTTACGGAAGTGTGATATAATCTCATTTGATTTATATTAAAATTACATATTGATTTAATTTTAATAAAGTAAGGGTGATTAAAATTAATAAAATCATGAATTTAAATGGTTTTTAAATATAATATATAAAAAGGTAAGTTGGTAAAAATATAAGTTTACCAGCATGCCTTTTTATTGCCATTTTAAATTACTTATGTAAAATTAAAAAAAGAGGAATTAATGTTTAAGATTAATATAAACGTATTTAGAATAAAAAGGCAGGAATTCTAAAGAAATTTATAAACATCTTTTTCATTAAGAAGGACTTTTTTTAAAATATATATAAAACATCTATAGCCGCAAGCAAAAATAAAAATCTCCTGCTAAATTTATAAAGAAGGTGGTATGTTTTAATGAAAGACATTAAACATGAAAAATGTGTACGTAAAACATTTGCAAAAATTGAAGATAGCATTGATATGCCAAATTTAATTAAAGTTCAAAAAGACTCGTATGAATGGTTTATAAAAGAAGGATTAGGAGAAGTTTTAAAAGATGTATCTCCTATTGTTGACTACACAGGAAACCTAGTATTAGAATTTTTTGACTACTACATGGAAGACAAAACAAAATATTCTTTAGAAGAAGCAAAAGAAAGAGACACTACATATGCAACAAGACTACATGTAAAAGTAAGACTAATAAATAGAGAAACAGGAGAAATTAAAGAGCAAGAAATATATTTAGGTGATTTTCCACTTATGACCGATACTGGTACATTTGTAATAAATGGAGCAGAAAGAGTTGTAGTTAGCCAATTAGTTCGTTCACCTGGATGTTATTATGCAGAAGATTATGATAAAACAGGAAAGAAAATTTATACATCTACGGTAATGCCAATTAGAGGAGCTTGGATTGAATACGAAACAGACAGTAATGATATTTTTTATGCAAGGGTAGATAGAACAAGAAAAATACCAGTAACTGTACTTTTAAGAGCTTTAGGTATTGCAACTGATGAACAAATATTGCAATTATTTGGAGATGAAGAAAAAATAAAAGCTACAATTCAAAAAGATACTATCAAAACTCCTGAAGAAGCATTAATAGAAATATATAAAAAATTAAGACCTGGAGAATTACCTTCTGTAGAAGCTGCAAAAAGTTTATTTACTGGATTGTTTTTTGATCCAAGAAGATATGATTTGGCAAAAGTTGGAAGATATAAATTCAACAATAAATTAAGCTTACAAAAAAGAATTGTAAATCAAATAGCATTTTCAGATATTGTAAATCCTGAAACAGGAGAAATAATAGTTGAAAAAGACCAAGCTATAACAAAAGAATTAGCAGAAGAAATTCAAAATTCAGGTATTAACCAAGTTGAAGTTAAAATAAATGAAAAGCCTGTAAAGGTAATAGGAAATGGAACAGTAAATTTAAGCAAAGTAGTAGATATAGATGCAGAAAAACTTGGAATTAAAGAATATGTAAATTATGAAGTATTAAAAAATATTTTAGAAAATACAGATAAAAAAGAATTAGAAAAAGTAATAAAAGAAAGAAAAGACGAGCTAGTTCCAAAACATGTTACAACAGAAGATATAATTTCTTCTATTAATTATTTATTAAACCTAGAACATGGAATAGGAAAAGTAGATGATATAGATCATTTAGGAAATAGACGTATACGTTCAGTTGGAGAATTATTACAAAATCAATTTAGAATTGGTATGGCAAGATTAGAAAGAGTTGTTCGTGAAAGAATGACTGTACAAGATTTAGACATTGTAACACCACAAACATTAATTAATACAAAACCAATTAGCTCATCAATTAAAGAATTCTTTGGAAGTTCACAACTTTCACAATTTATGGATCAAACAAACCCACTATCAGAGTTAACACATAAAAGAAGAGTTTCAGCATTAGGACCTGGTGGATTATCTAGGGAAAGAGCAGGATTCGAGGTAAGAGACGTACACTATAGCCACTATGGAAGATTATGTCCAATTGAATCACCAGAAGGACCAAACATTGGATTAATTTCTGCTATATCTTCTTTTGCAATTATTAATGAATATGGATTTGTAGAAACACCATATAGAAAAGTAGATCCTGTAACACATAAAGTAACAGATATTGTTGAATATATGCCAGCAGATGTAGAAGATGGATTAATTATTGCACAAGCATCTGAACCAATTGATAAAGATGGAAATTTTGTAAATAAAAAAATAAAAGTAAGACAAGCAGATGACATAAAAGAAGTTGCACCAGAGCAAGTTGACTATGTTGATGTATCACCACAACAATTAGTTTCTGTTGGAGCCGCAATGATTCCATTTTTGGAGCATGATGATGCTCACCGTGCACTTATGGGTGCAAACATGCAACGTCAAGCAGTTCCACTTTTAATACCAGAATCTCCAATTGTTGGAACAGGTATTGAATATAGAGCAGCAAAAGATTCAGGTATTATGATTTTAGCAAAATCTGATGGTGTAATTCAAAAAGTTACTGGTGACGAAATTGTTTTAAAAACTAAAAAAGGTGAACTAGAAACATATAAATTACAAAAATTTAAAAGAACAAATGGTGGAACATGTATTAATCAAAGACCAATTGTTGTAAAAGGTGAAAAAGTAAAAGCAGGAGATGTTATTGCAGATGGTCCATCTACAGATAAAGGTGAAATGGCACTTGGAAAAAATGTAATTATTGCTTTTGCAACATGGGAAGGATACAATTATGAGGATGCTATATTATTAAATGAAAGATTAGTAAAAGAAGATGTTTATACATCAATACATATTGAAGAATATGATTGTGAATGTCGTGATACTAAACTTGGACCAGAAGAAATTACAAGAGATATTCCAAATGTTGGTGAAGACAGCTTAAGAGACTTAGACGAAGATGGAATTATTCGTATTGGTGCAGAAGTAAGACCAGGAGATATTTTAGTTGGTAAAGTTACTCCAAAAGGAGAAACAGAGCTTACAGCAGAAGAAAGATTACTTCGTGCAATCTTTGGAGAAAAAGCAAGAGAAGTAAGAGATACTTCACTTAGGGTTCCACATGGAGAAGCAGGAACAATTGTAGATGTTAAAATATTTACAAGAGAAAATTCTGATGAATTAGCACCAGGAGTAAACCAAGTAATTCGTTGTTATATTGCACAAAAAAGAAAAATTTCTGTTGGTGATAAAATGGCAGGTCGCCATGGAAATAAAGGTGTTATTTCAAGAATATTGCCAGAAGAAGATATGCCATTTTTACCAGATGGTACACCAGTAGATGTTGTACTAAACCCACTTGGTGTTCCTTCACGTATGAATTTAGGTCAAGTTCTTGAAGTTCATTTAGGAGGAGCTGCAAAAGCATTAGGATATAAAGTTGCAACACCTGTATTTGATGGTGCAACAGAAAAAGAAATTACAGATTTATTAGAAAAAGCAGGTCGTACGCCAGATGGAAAAACAATTCTTTATGATGGTAGAACAGGAGAGCCATTTGATAAGCCAATTACAGTTGGTGTTATGTATATGCTTAAACTACATCATTTAGTTGATGATAAAATACATGCTCGTTCTACTGGACCATATTCATTAGTTACTCAGCAACCTTTAGGTGGTAAAGCACAATTTGGTGGACAACGTTTTGGAGAAATGGAAGTTTGGGCACTAGAAGCATATGGTGCAGCACATACATTGCAAGAAATTTTAACAGTAAAATCAGATGACGTAGTAGGAAGAGTAAAAACATATGAAGCAATTGTAAAAGGTGAAAATGTACCAGAACCAGGTGTTCCAGAAAGCTTTAAAGTATTAGTAAAAGAACTACAAAGTTTAGGACTAGATGTTAGATTATATTCTAACGATAATAAAGAAATTGAATTAAAAGAGCATATAGATGAAGGAATAGATTTTAATCTTCAAAGAGAAAAACAACAAAATATATTATTACAAGATGAGTTAGAATCTGGATATGAAGAAGAATTAGATTCAGATGAAGATGATGAATTGTTTGAAGAAGAAGATTTGTTAGATGAAGACGATATTTTAATGGATGACAGTGATTTAGCACATGATAATATGCTAAATGATGAAGATATCTTGACTGAGGACGAAGAATAAAAATAAGGAGGTTAAAAATGGACGAATTAGAATGTTTTGACAAATTAAAGATTGGAATTGCATCAGATGAAAAAATAAGAGAATGGTCAAAAGGAGAAGTTAAAAAACCAGAAACTATTAATTATAGAACATTAAAGCCAGAAAAAGACGGATTATTCTGTGAAAAAATCTTTGGTCCTACTAAAGATTGGGAATGTCATTGTGGAAAATATAAAAGAGTTCGTTATAAAGGAATTGTTTGCGATCGTTGTGGAGTTGAAGTTACTAAATCTAAAGTAAGAAGAGAAAGGATGGGACACATTGAACTTGCAGCACCGGTTGCACATATTTGGTATTTTAAAGGAATACCAAGTAGAATAGCCCTAATGCTAGATATTTCACCAAGAAGTTTAGAAAGAGTTATATACTTTGCTTCTTACATTGTTACAGATAAAGGAACATCTGGATTAATTAAAACACAAATTTTAACAGAAAAAGAATATGTAGAAGCAGAAGAAAAATATGGAAAAGGTTCTTTTAAAGCTGAAATGGGTGCAGAGGCAATAGAAAAATTACTAAGAGAAATTGACTTAGAAAAATTATCTGCTAAATTAAAAAAGGAATTAGAAAAAGCAAGTGAACAAAAAAAGGCTAAATTAATAAAAAGATTAGATACAGTAGAATCATTTAGAATTTCTGGAAACAGACCAGAATGGATGATAATGAATGTTGTACCTGTTATTCCACCAGAATTAAGACCAATGGTACAATTAGATGGTGGAAGATTTGCAACATCAGATTTAAATGACTTATATCGTAGAGTTATAAATAGAAATAATCGTTTAAAAAGACTATTAGAACTTGGCGCACCAGAAATTATTGTAAGAAATGAAAAAAGAATGCTTCAAGAATCTGTAGATGCATTGATTGATAATGGTAGACGTGGAAGACCAGTAACAGGTGCTGGAAACAGACCTTTAAAATCATTATCAGACATGCTTAAAGGAAAACAAGGTAGATTTAGACAAAACCTTTTAGGAAAAAGAGTTGACTACTCTGGTCGTTCAGTTATTGTAGTTGGTCCAGAACTTAAAATCTATCAATGTGGTCTTCCAAAAGAAATGGCAGTAGAATTGTTTAAACCATTTGTAATGAGAGAATTAGTAGGTAGAGGAATAGCTCATAATATTAAAAATGCAAAAAGAATGGTAGAAAAACTAAGACCAGAAGTATGGGATATTCTAGAAGAAGTAATAAAAGATCATCCTGTAATGTTAAACCGTGCTCCAACACTTCATAGATTAGGTATTCAAGCATTTGAGCCAATACTTGTAGAAGGTAGAGCAATTAAATTGCATCCACTTGTTTGTACAGCATTTAATGCAGACTTTGATGGAGACCAAATGGCAGTGCATGTTCCATTATCTCCAGAAGCACAAGCAGAAGCAAGATATTTAATGTTATCTGTAAATAACTTACTTAAACCACAAGATGGTAAACCAGTTACAGTTCCAACACAAGATATGATTTTAGGAAGTTATTATTTAACAATGCAAGTAGACGGTGAACAAGGAGAAGGTATGTACTTTAAAGATGAAGAAGAAGCTTTAATGGCATATCAAAATGGAGAAGTAGGATTACATGCAAAAGTATTTATTAGAATTCATAAGGAAATTGACGGAGAAATAAAATGGAAAAAAGTTGAAACAACAGTTGGAAGATTAATTTATAATGAAGGTATTCCACAAGATATTGGATTTGTAGATAGAAGCAACCCAGAAAATGCATTTGAGCTAGAAATTAACTTCCCAGTAATAAAAAAGAATTTAGGAAAAATAGTAGAAAAATGTATAAACAAACATGGATTAAGTCGTACAGCAGAGCTTTTAGACTATATTAAAGCAACAGGATTTAAATATTCTACAAAAGGTGCAATTACAGTTAGTGTGGCAGACGTAACAGTTCCAGCACAAAAACAAGACATACTTAGTACTGCTGATGAAAAAGTAGATGAAATTACAAAACAATATAGAAGAGGTTTAATTACAGAAGATGAAAGATATAATTCTATAATTAAAATATGGGAAAAGGCAACAGATGATGTAACAGAAGCTATGAACGACAATTTTGATGAATTAAACCCAATTTATATGATGGCGCAATCCGGAGCAAGAGGTAACATGAACCAATTAAGACAAATTGCTGGTATGCGTGGACTTATGGCAAACACATCTGGTAAAGCAGTAGAAATTCCAATTAAATCAAGCTTTAGAGAGGGATTAGATGCATTAGAGTACTTTATTTCTTCACATGGTGGTAGAAAAGGACTTGCAGATACAGCTTTAAGAACAGCCGATTCAGGATACCTAACAAGAAGATTAGTAGATGTTAGTCAAGATATAATAGTAAGAGAACATGATTGTGGAACACATGATGGAATTGTAGTAGAAGATATTAAAGATGGAAATCAAGTTATTGAAAAATTACAAGAAAGATTAGAAGGAAGATATCCATTAGAAAAAATAATTCATCCAGAAACTAAAGAAGTATTAGCAGATGAAAACACTATGATTGATACAGACTTAGCAGAAAAGATAGTTGCAGCAGGAATTACAAAAGTAAAAGTACGTTCTGCATTAGGATGTCGTTCAAAACATGGTGTATGTAGTAAATGTTATGGTATGGGACTTGCAACCCATGAAGAAGTAAATATAGGAGAAGCAGTTGGAATTATTGCTGCACAATCAATCGGTGAGCCTGGTACACAGCTTACAATGAGAACTTTCCACCAAGGAGGAGTAGCAGGAGGAGATATTACACAAGGTCTTCCTAGAGTTGAAGAGTTATTTGAAGCAAGAAAACCAAAAGGAATTGCTATTATTTCTCATATTGCTGGAAAAGTAAAAATTGTAGAAGATAAGAAGAAAAAAGAAGTTATTGTTACTTCAAAAGAAGATTCAAAAAGCTATACAATACCATTTGGTTCAAAACTAAAAGTAAAAGAAGGAGATCAGATTGAAGCAGGAGCTCCAATTACAGAAGGTTCAATTAACCCTAATGAAATATTAGAAATAAATGGACCAGAAGGAGTATATAACTATTTAATACAAGAAGTTCAAAAAGTTTATAGAAACCAAGGTGTTGATATTAACGACAAACACATTGAAGTAATAGGTAGACAAATGCTTAAAAAAGTAAGAGTAGAAGATAATGGTGATACAGATTTATTTACAGGTTCTTTAATTGATATGTATGAATTTGAAGACAGAAACAAAGAGGCAGAAGAAAAAGGTTTAAGACCTGCAACAGGTACAAGAGTTTTACTTGGAATTACAAAAGCATCTCTTGCAACTGAAAGCTTCCTATCTGCTGCATCTTTCCAAGAAACAACAAGAGTTTTAACTGAAGCTGCAATAAAAGGAAAAGAAGACTTATTAATTGGTCTTAAAGAAAATGTTATAATTGGTAAATTAATACCAGCGGGTACAGGAATGAATATATACAAAAATATTCATATTAATACAGAGGATAATCAAGAAACAGAAGAACCCGTAGTAACTGCAAAATAAAAGTTAATAATTAGGCAGGTTTATAATCCTGCCTAAAAAATATAAAAATAAAGGAATAAGAAGAATATAAAAGAAAACAAAAAATAAATAAAGATATTTTAAAAAAAATGAAATATTTTATGATTGCAAAAAAAGTTTTTTTTCTATAAAATAATAGCAGAAATTAAAGGAGTAAAAAATGAAAAAAATATTGATATACTTGAGATCATCTGTAAAGCTTATATCCCTAGTTGTTATTTCATTAATACTAATAGCATCTGCTGTAATATTTATATACAAACCAATATATAGTGTAACAATTGACGGAGAATTTGTAGGATATACAGAAAATAAGGGAGATTTACAAACAAGAATCAATGACTATATGAAAATAGGTGAAGGAGAAAATGTAGCTTTTGTACAAATAGATGAACTTCCAGAATATAAAATGTGTCTTCTTAAAAAAGATATTGTAACAAACGATGATGAAATATTTGATAAAGTAAAAAATAGTGGAGTTACTTATTACAAATATTATGCAATTGTAGAAAAAGAAGAAGAAAAGCTATATGTATCCAAATTTGATGAAGCAGAAAGTATTATTAATCAACTAAAAGAAAAAGATAGTAATAACAAAGACGACATAAATATAATAGAAAAATATGAAACATCATGTGCAGATTTTACTTCAGTAGAAGATGCAGTAAATAAGTTATATGTTAAAAAGGTAGTTGCAAAACCTAAAATAACATCAGTTGCCAGAGTTTCAAGTTCAACAGCAAACACATCAAGTACAGTAGTACCTTTAGGAATTACTTTATCTAAACCAGTATCTGGAACTATATCTTCTAGATATGGTAGAAGATGGGGAACAATGCATAAGGGGTTAGATATTGCAGCACCATATGGAACCCCTGTAAAGGCAGCAGCCGCAGGAACAGTAACACAAGCTGGATGGAATAGTGGAGGATATGGATATTTAGTTGTTATTTCTCATGGAAATGGTGTAGAAACATATTATGGACATTGTAGTTCTATTGCTACAACAAAAGGTGCTAAAGTATCAGCAGGTCAGGTAATATCATATGTAGGTTCAACAGGTGATTCAACAGGAAACCATCTACATTTTGAAATAAGAAAAAATGGGGTAACACAAAACCCTCAAAATTATTTATATTAAAAAAAAGAAGGTAATTAAATTACCTTCTTTTTCACATGATAACATATAATATCTTGACAAACATTTTAATTCGTAATATAATAAAGAAGTTCCAAAAGTAAATAGAAAATGGGCCATTAGCTCAGTTGGTAGAGCAGCAGACTCTTAATCTGACGGTCGGAGGTTCGATCCCTCTATGGCTCACCAAAGCAATCTTATACGAACCCAGTATATGCTAAAGCAAACAAAAATAACCCCTATCCGCCTAAAATCCATAATTTAGTTATATTAGCTAAAAGATGTAATATTAAGTTAGATGACAAAAAGACTACAATATTAATGACATGTAATTCATTTAATATAAGTGCGAGATATGAAGACTATAAAAATGAATTCTATGAAAAGTGCACTGAAGAATATACTTATGAGCAAATAAAAAATATTGAGGAGGTTAGAGCATGGCTAAAGGAAATGTTGATATAGAAATTCTTGAAAATGTAGAAGAATATATTAAAGAAATATCAAAACATTATAGCATTAAAGCAGTATATTTATTTGGATCTTATGCTAAAGGAACAAATACTGAAGATAGTGATATAGATGTAGCAATTGTTATTAATAGTGATAATAATGTTTTTGATTTAATGGTTGAACTTATGATGTTAACACAAAATATAGATTTAAGAATAGAACCACATCCTATAAAAGTAGAAGACTTTGAAGAAGGAAATCCTTTTGTTCAAGAAATAATTGATACTGGAATAAAAGTAGCATAATAAGTAATAATTAAATATGATGGAGAACCAAAAGAGGACTCACATTTTCATGTGAGTCCTCTTTTGGTATGTTGACTTAATAGAAAAAGCCCCTTGGTAAGCCCATCATCGCATCAACCGCAGCAGCTATTTTACGTCCATCAATTTCATCGAATCTTCTATCTTCGTTGTCCGTTTCTTCATACTTCTCAACCTGTTTAAGTTCTTCTTCGGACAATTCAATGTCTCCAACAGTAAACAGATAGACAGGTTTTCCTTTATAAATATTTCTATTTGTAAATAATCTTATAAATAGAAGATAGCATAAAAAATATACTTAGCTTTATTAATTAATTTGCTATTAATAAATTTTTATTAAAACTCTAGGCTACTATTGAAATAAATAATTTTGTATGCTATATTACTTGTATCAAGGCAAATGTATAGCGATATAAATAAATCTAATAAAAAAGAGAGGATTAAGTAAGTGAAAAAAAGTATTTGCTATTTTATTATAATAGTTATATGTATTAGTATATTTATATTTATTATGAACTATAATAAAGACATAAATATTTTAGATTATAAAATTTCTTTAATAGAACAAAAATATTTTGAAACAATTGATATGAATGAAATAAAAAATAATGAAGAAAATGTTGTTGTTATTTCTGTTGGTAATAATAAACAAAAAGCTATAGTTGAAGGAAAATATGGTAAAAATTTTAAAGAAGTATATAAAAATGCCAAAAATAGCATAAAAAAACAAATTAAAGAAAAAAATTATCCTATTTATAATGTGAAAATAGATTTAGCACAAACAATTGAAGAATTTTCCATAGAACAATTTAAAGAAGAAATAGAGAAAATAAATGAAAAATATTCATATAAAAGAGATATAATACTTGACTATGAAAACGCAGAAGATATAATATTAATAGAAGCTGAATTAAATTCTAACAATATTATAAATTATATTGAAAACACAATAGACTTAGAAAATTTAAATTCATATCTAGAATCATCTGGAAAAAGTAAAGTAAACACTTTACCAGAAAAAATAAAAATATTTAAGTCTATAAGTTATTTTTGTGATGAAAATGACAACATATATGAGTTATATAGTGATGACCAAAATACAAAAAGAAGAAAAATAGATATAAACGAAACAGATAATATAGAAGAAATTATAGATAATTCATGTGAATATTTAACAAATATGCTACAAGACAATGGAAAATTTATTTATGGTTATTCAGCCCTTAAAAACAATACATTAGATAGCTACAATATAGTAAGACATGCGGGGGCAATTTGGGCACTGTCAGCTAAATGTAAAACAAACGAAAAAAATTCACAAAAAATAAGTTTAGCCATTGATTATTTAATAAAAGATAATTCAAAAAAATATAATGATATCACATTTATAAAATCTTCAACAAATGAATCATCACTAGGAGCAAACGGTTTAGCACTTGTAGGAATATGTGAATATATAGAAAGATTTAAAGATACTAAATATATTGAAGAAGCAAAGAAAATAGGAAATGCTATTATTAAAATGCAACAAGAAGATGGTATGCTAATTCATGAGATTAATGTAGATGATTTTAATACAACAAGTAAATTTATAACCGAATATTATGATAATGAAGCAACTTTAGCATTGTGCAAATTATATGGAATAACAAAAGATAGTAAATATTTAGAGGCAGCTGAAAAATCATTACATTATTTTATACAAAATGATTATTATGAACTAGGAAGCCATTGGTTTTCTTATGCATTAAATGAAGTTACAAAATATGTAGATAAAGAGGAATATTACATAGCTGGACTAAAAAATATAGAAACCAAATTAGAAGAAATTGCAAGTAAAAAAACTACATCTCATACAGATTTTGAAATGTTATTACAAGGATTTGAATTATTTGATAGAATTTTATCAAAAAGAATAAAAATAGAAGAATTAAATAATTTTCCTGCAAAAAAATTTTTAACAGTAATACAAGACAAAGCAAACCTTCAACTTAACTCATATTTATATCCAGAAATAGCAATGTATTTACAAATACCAGAAAAATACGAAAATACATTTTATATAAGAAGTGATAAGTATAGAATAAGAATAGATGATATACAACATTCTATGTTTGGATATATGCGATATCAAGAAAATAAAGATAAAATTGAAAACTATTTAAAAATTATGTAGCAAGTCATAAAAAACGTTTGATTTGATGGTGATTAAAAAAATAGTAAGTTTATAAAATATAAACTTACTAAAATAATTCATATAAAAATAACCCGACAAATAAAAAAAATATATTGAAAATTTAGACAAATTATAATACAATAGGAACAATAAAAAAGGATAAAAGAAAAATATATAGCAAAAAAAGTAAAAAAGTTTTTTGTAATAGGTATCGAAAAACGACAAATATTTACCAAAGAATATATTAAAATAAAAGGCATAATAAACTTAATTGAGGTGGTAAAAGTGTTTCAAAATATATCTGGACAAGTAGATACTGATGATAAAAAAGAAGAAAATTATATAAAAGACAAATTAGAATATATTATACGAAAATTATTTACAAAACAAAATATAATACTGTATATATTAACATTTATGATATCAAAAGTAACATTAGGACAAACAATGGCACCATTTGCACTTGCAATTTTTGCAGCATGTTGTAGTAATAAAATTCCAGCAGGTATAGTTTATATTATGACATTACTACGGAACAGGAATAGGTTTTGGAAGTAGCGGGTTAATAAACTATATACTTACATCCCTTATTTTAATAGTAAGCTTTCTAATTGGAAGACCAAAATATAAGCAAATAGAAGAGCCAAGGTTAAAATTAGGAAAAAACGTGTTCTTTTCAAGTTTAATTGTACAAATTATTTCAATGTTTTTTAAAGAATGGATGATATATGACGTAATACAAAGTATTGCAATTTCCCTATGTAGTTTTATATTTTATAAAATATTTGCAAACAGTATAATTGTAATTAAAGAATATCAAGTAAAAACAGCTTTTTCAATAGAAGAAGTAGTTGGGGCAAGTATGCTTTTTGCAATTGCCACATCTGCATTTAAAGGTATAAATATATTTGGACTACATCTTCAAAATATATTAAGTATACTAATAGTGCTTATTTTAGGGTGGAAAAATGGGATACTGCTTGGGACAACCAGTGGTGTAACAATAGGTGCAGTAATAGGAATTATTAACATGGAAGGACCAGTTATAATTGCTGCATATGCAATTTCTGGAATGTTAGCAGGTATTTTTAGTAAACTTGGAAAATTACGGAGTAATTATTGGATTTATTGCTGGAACAGTACTTTTAACATATGTTACAAATGGAAATACAATAGAAATTATATATTTAAAAGAGATTTTAGTTGCATCTATTGCTTTATTGTTAGTTCCAAATAACGTAGAAATTAACATAGAAGAATTTTTCTCAAAAGAAAAATGTTTACCTGTAGCTCCAAAATACACTTTAGAAGATAGTACAAATGCTATACACAAATTAAATTATGTATCTGATGCAATTAAAGAAATTTCAGATACATATAAGGAAGCTGCAGCATCTGTTGTAACACAAGAAGAAATAATAAGCCAGAATAAAACGCTTTTTATAGATGAACTGCAAAATGAGCTAGAAAGTATAGAAGAAAACTTTTTATATGAAGAAATTGCAGAAGAAAATGATGCAATTCTTGATCCAATATTTGATTTACTAAATAAAAAAGAGAAAATAGAAGAAAATGATTTAGTAGACATATTTGAAGAAAATCAAAGTTATATAGTAGGAATGGAAGATAATAATCAAATTCAAACAGAACTAAAAGAAATGGTAGATGTAATAAATAATTCTTATAAAATTAGTAAAATAAACTTTTTATGGACAAAAAAAGTAGAAGAAAATAAAAAAACAATATCCAACCAGTTAGATGGTGTATCAAAGGTAATTTCAAACATTGCAGAAGAAATAAAGCCAAATTCACAGGAAAATTTCGAAGAAGAAAAAGAAAAGATAAAAACAATATGTAAGCAAAAAAAGATAGATATCTTATCTGTAGATATAAAACAAGAAAAAAACAAACGATATATTGCAAAAGTATATATAAATGCATGCAAACAAGATGATGACATTACATGCCAAATTTCTAAAATAGAAAAAATTTTGACACAAGTTCTAAAAGAACAAATGACTTTGCAAAAAGAAAACTGTGCAATGAAAAATCAAAAAGAAATATGTATGCAAACATATGTATCAAAAGATAAATATACTTTAAGCATTGGAATTGCAAAAAAAACAAAAGATAAAATGTCAATTTCAGGTGATAGCCATATAAAAGCAAAACTAGAAGATGGAAAATATCTGCTTGCAATATCAGATGGAATGGGATCTCGGGCCAGAAGCAAGAAAAAGCAGTCAAATAGCAACAAAAATGGTAAAACGATTGTTAAAAACAGGCTTTGAAAAAGATACATCCATAGATTTAATTAATTCAACTGTATTTTTAAACACAGATGAAGACATGTATGCTACATTAGACATATCAATATTCGATTTATATTCAGGAAATATAGAGCTAATAAAAAATGGGGCATGTCCTACATTTGTAAAAAGCAAAACAGGAGTACAAATGATAAAATGTAGCTCATTGCCAGCTGGAATTGTAGATAATATAGATGTGACAATACACGATATTGATATGCAAGAAGGAGATATTATTGTAATGTGTTCAGATGGTATTATAGAATCTTATGAAGAATGTGAACAAAAAGAAGAGTGGGTAAAAAATATATTAGAAGATTTGTATACAGACAATCCACAAAAAATAGCAGACATTATTTTAAAAGAAGCAATTGATAATAGTTACGGCATAGCAAAAGATGATATGACAATAATTGTAGGAAAAATAAAGAAAATATAATATTACAAGGCGAGGATTAAAACTCGCCTTATAATATATATAAAACACAAATTATATAACAATATGTAAAAGAATATAAAATTAAAGTAAAAAAATAAAACTTTTTCTTCTATAGACATTGACTTTTTATGTAAAAGAATATATGATATAAATGTTAGAAAATAAAGTAAAGACAATATAAGCCGTAAGATTAAGGAGGAAAATTTATGGGAGAAGTAATAGTAATTACATCTGGAAAAGGTGGTGTTGGAAAAACAACTACAACAGCAAATTTAGGTTCATCATTAGCGCTAGAAGGGAAAAAAGTAGCATTAGTAGATACAGACATAGGACTTAGAAACCTAGATGTAGTAATGGGTCTAGAAAATAGAATAGTATATGATATAGTTGATGTTGTAGAAGAAAAATGTAAACTAAGACAAGCATTAATTAAAGACAAACGTTTTGATGAACTATTTTTATTACCAGCAGCACAAACTAGAGATAAAAGCGCCGTAAATGAAACACAGATGAAAGAATTAACAAAGAAACTAAAAGAAGAATTTGATTATATATTAATTGATTGTCCAGCAGGAATAGAACAAGGCTTCAAAAATGCAATAGCAGGAGCTGATAGAGCAATTGTTGTAACAACAGCAGAAATTTCTGCAATTAGAGACGCAGATAGAATAATAGGACTACTAGAATCATCTGAAATAAAAAATCCAGAATTAGTTATAAACAGACTAAGACCAAATATGGTAAAAAAAGGGGAAATGATGGATGTAGAAGACATTGTAGACTTATTATCTATAGACTTAATAGGTGTTGTACCAGATGATGAATACATAATTACACAAACAAATAAAGGAGAACCAGTAGTACAAAATAAAAAAGCACCATCTGGAAAAGCATATAAAGAAATAGCAAAAAGAATATTAGGAGAAAACATAGAAATTACAGTACCAGGAAGAGAAAAAGGATTTCTAGCAAAATTAAAAAGACTATTTATAAAAAATTAAAATAAATTACTTTTTTAAAACAAAAAGTAGCTAAAAAAAATAAAAAATTGGGAGGTAAATATGTTTGAGAACATTATAAAATTCTTCAAAAATATTGGAAAATCAAACAAAGAAGCTGGAAATTCTAAAGAAGCTGCAAAAGAAAGATTACATTTAGTATTAATGCAAGATAGAGCAAATGTATCTGCTGATTTTCTAGATTTAATGAAGCAAGAAATAATAGAAGTTATAAAAAAATACATTGATGTAGACGAAAGTGCAATAGATGTTAGACTTGCAAACAAAACAAATGAAGATGGAACAACAGGGTCACCAGCTTTATATGCAAATATACCAATTAGAAATATAAAAGAAGAAACAAGAAAAATGCAAAAAACAATTAATCAAAATGAAGATAAAAACAGTGTAAATGAAAAAAATAATTCTTTTAAAGAACAAAATGAAAATAGTGTAAACTCTAATCAAAACGAAGAAAAAAAAGAAATTAAACAAGAAGAGAATTTTCAAAACAAGGTAAATGAAGTAGAAAAAAATACAGAAAATAACATGCAAGACGAAAAAAGTACTGATATAGATAATAAAGAAATAGAGCAAAAACAGCCTAATTTAGAAACTGTAGAAAAAAATTCATCTATTTAGTAAAAACAAATAAAAAAGCGGGTATATAAAAATAAAAGAAACGGACAATATACCCGCTTATAAAAAAGAAAGGAAATCCAATGAAGAAAAAGATTCTGAAAAATATGGAATGGGGTATATTAATCAGTAGTATCCTATTATTAATAATAGGATTAATTGCTTTATATTCTGCAACACAAAACAACCGGATTTGATGAATTTAAAAAACAAATATTATGGTTTATAATTAGTATCCCAGTACTAATTATATTTATATTTGTAGATTATGAATTAATTGCTAAAGCCTCACCGATATTTTATGGAATATTTATAATATTACTAATAGTAGTATTATTTACACCAGAAGTAAATGGCGCTCATAGTTGGTTTCAAATAAACGAAACACTTAGTTTTCAACCAAGTGAAATGGCAAAAGTATTTGTTATTATATTTTTATCCTATATTATAGTAAAAATACAATCAAGAGGAAAAGAAGAAATAAGCAGATTTTCAAAATTAGCCATAATAGCCGTTATTGTTGGAGTTCCTCTTTTATTAATATTAAAACAACCTGATATAGGAACAGCAATGGCATTTGTATTTGCTACAATTTTTATGCTATTTGTTGCTGGAATAGATAAAAAATATATAATTATTGCAAGTTTATTAATTGCAATATTAGTACCAGTAGCATACAAATTTATACTGCCAGAACACGCAAGAGAAAGAATTGATGTATATTTAAATCCAGAGCTAGATCCAAGAGGGTCAGGATATAATATAATACAATCAAAACTTGCTATTGGTTCAGGTAAACTATTTGGTATGGGATTTTTAAAAGGAAATCAAACACATCTTGGATTTTTATATCCAAAAACCACAGACTTTATATTCCCAGTAATAGGGGAAGAACTAGGTTTTATTGCAGCAGGTGCAGTAATTGTACTGTATGTAATATTAATTACTAAAGCAGTTTATGTAGCAAAAACTGCAAAAGATGATTTAGGATCATATATAGCTATGGGAATTGTTGGTATATTTGTATTTCACATGATAGAAAACATTGGGATGACAATGGGATTACTTCCAATAACGGGGGTTCCACTTCCATTTGTAAGTTACGGAGGAAGCTCACTAATTACTAACTTTATTTGTATTGGAATATTGCTAAATATTAGTGGTAGAAGACAAAAATCAATTTTTATAGATTAATATATATATTATGTTTGTAAGGAGAAAATCAAGGTTGAAAAATAATTACAATTTTTAAGCCCAGATTTGTGCATTAGAAAGGAATGATTATAAAAATGAAAATTGATATAGAAGAAATAGAAAAAAGACATAAAATTATTATATCAAAAGGTATCAAACTAAATAAACAGGTAAAAAAAGATGGTTATGGTTACCAAAGAACATTAGATATAATAGATAACATGCAAGACATTATAGAAGGTTTGCCAGAAGATACAAAAATAGACATAGATGCATGTATTATTGCTGGATATTGGCTAGATGTAGGTAAGGGAGCAAATGTAGAGAATCCAGAAAAAATTAGTGCAAATATGTTAAGTGATGCACTTGCAAAGGAAAATTATGATAAAAAGTTTATAAAAACATGTTATGAAGCAATTATACACCATAGGTGGAATATGATACCAAATACTATAGAAGGTCATTTAGTAAAAGATGCAGATAAAATATCATTTATAGGTGTAGAAAGATGGAGAGAATGCATAGAAAAAAAGCAACGTATAGACTTAACAATGAAACTTTTATCAACACTAAGAAATGAAATGCTATATTTTAATATAAGTAAAACAATTTATGATGAAAAAATAGTAGATTTAGTTCAATTTTTATATGACTATATATTTAATTAAGGAAAGGAAAAAAATGTATATAAAACCACTAAAAATAGGAACAGTAACACTAAACAATAATATATTATTAGCACCAATGGCAGGTATAACAGATAGACCATATAGAATGATTTGTGAAAAATTTAATCCAGGTTTAGTATATACAGAAATGGTAAGTAGCAAGGCAATATTTTATCAAGATGAAAAAACAAAAAAGCTAATAAACACAAAAGGAGAAACAGGAAAAGTTGCTGTTCAAATTTTTGGAAGTGATATAGAAAGCATGGTATATGCTGCAAAAAGCTTAAGTACAAAATTTGAAATTATAGACATTAACATGGGGTGCCCAGCACCAAAAGTTACAAAAAACGGCGATGGAAGTAAACTACTCTTAAACTTAAATTTGGTATACGAAATTGTAAAAACAATAGTAGATAATGTAAATATTCCAGTAACAGTAAAAATAAGAAAAGGATGGGATGCAGACAATATAGTTGCAAAAGATGCAGCACAAGCAATAGAAAAAGCAGGTGCAAAAGCAATTACAATACATGGAAGGACAAGAGCAGAATATTATTCAGGAAAAGCAGATTTAAATGCAATTAAACAAGTAAAAGAAGCGGTATCTATTCCAGTAATAGGCAATGGAGATATTATAGATGAAGAAACTGCACTTAAAATGTTTGAAGTAACAGGTGTAGATGGCATTATGATACGGAAGAGGTGCAATTGGAAACCCATGGATATTTAAAAAAATTGATTACTTTTTAAAAACAGGAAAAAAGCAAAAAGAAATAACTGCAAAAGAAAAACTAAACATCATATTAGAACACATAGAAAAAGAAGTAGAAGAAAAAGGTGAAATAACAGGAATAAGACAAATGAGAAAACACATTGCATGGTATGTAAAAGGACTAAAAGATGCAAGTAATTTAAGAACAGTTGTAAATAAAATAGAGGAAAAGGAAAAATTAGAACAAACATTAAAAGAATATTTTAGTATTATATAATATTTTTTACAGTTTACAAAAAAGGGTTAATAATATTATATTTTAGAAGCTTTGGTGTCGCAATTTACATTTTTAATTTTTATATGTAAATTGCTCCAATTCGCCCTCCGCTGGCGCTTCGGTTGGTCGTATGCGTTGCTTTCTAAATATAATATTATTAACCCTTTTTTGTATAGTTAATTTATATAATAAAATATTAAAGATGCAAGTAATATAGTACTTGCATTTTTAATATATTTAAATAGTAAAAAAATAAAAAGAGGTGTAATTAAATTGAAAAAAAATAAAATAAAAATATTAACATTAATTTTAATTTGTATAATATTACTTGCAATAATTTTATGTATTTTTTTAATAAAACCTTATAAAACCGTAAAAATTGGTAATACTATAAATAAATCAGCTGAAGAAATAAAAAATTATATTTTAAATATTAGTTCGTATGAGTTAACAGCACAAATAACAGTAAATAGTAATAAAAATCAAAACAAATATATAGTAAAGCAAAAATACGATAATAAGGAAAATACATTTAAACAAGAAGTAATAGAGCCAGAAAATATAAAAGGATTGACAACAACATATGATGGAAAAAAACTAAGCATTGAAAACACAAATTTAGGTTTAAGTAGTTTTTACGAAGACTACTCTTACATAGGAGATAACAATTTATGCCTAAATTGCTTTATAGAAGAATATAAAAATAATAATGGAGAAATATTAGAAAAAGAAAATGAAATAGAAATGAAGGTGCAAAGTGAAAAATATACTAAAACTTTGTATATTGATAAACAAAGTACAATGCCACAAAAAATGCTTGTTCAAGATAGGAACCAAAAAACATTAGTATACATAGAATATAACGAGATAAAAGTAAATGAATTATCTAAACAAGAAGTATTAGCATTTAAAATATAGCAAAAAATAAAATATAGAAAAAAATAAAAAATATCTCACAACTAATTTTAAAATATAACAACAAATAAATACTAAATATTGTAATATTAGGAGTGAAGAACATGATCGTAAAAAGAGGAGATATGTTTTATGCAGATTTAAGTCCTGTTGTTGGTTCAGAACAAGGAGGAATAAGACCAGTTTTAATTATACAAAATGATACAGGAAATAAATATAGCCCAACAGTAATTGCAGCAGCAATTACTTCACAAACAGGAAAAAGTAAATTACCTACACATATAGAAATTAACTCTGAAACATGTGGACTAAAGTCTAATTCTGTTGTACTTGCAGAACAAATAAGGACTATAGATAAAAGTAGACTAAAAGAAAAAATAGGACATATAGATGATAATAATATTATTAATAAAATAAATGAGGCTATTGGAGTAAGTTTTGGACTAGAATAAAAAAAGAAATTGAGAAAATTATATTCTCAATTTCTTTATTATTTTAATTTCGTTATATAAACCATCAATAATATTATTACGATTAGTCAAAGCTTGTTTATATTCCTCAAAAATAGATTGAAAATTATCTAACGATTCGCCAGATTGTAACAATTGCTTAATTCCTTCTAAATAATAATTTTTATCTTTTTCTTTTTTAGCATTTTGCATTTTTTCGTAATACTTATTTACCAATTCTAAACGTTTAATTTGATCCTTTAAAAAGCTTACATATTCTAAAACACAGCTAATTTCGTATTCAGTATCATCTATAACAACCTTAAATAAAGCCTTTAATACTTTTGGATTAATTTTACCTAAACGATAATCCCCAGACAAATGGTCTAAAGCAACAGACTTAATATGATCATCAGGTCTTGCATTTTTAATTAATATTTTTAATGTATCAGAAATGCTAATATGTGATTTATACTGCCTTTTACTTACTATTGCATCATACTCATCAGCAACCCTAATAATTTGTCCAACATAAGGAATATCTTTTTTAGTAAGACCTTCTGGATATCCAGTTCCATTTAAAGCTTCGTGGTGATATTTTGCACCTGCAGCATAAGGCCTTAATTTTAAATCCTTCATACACATATTATAACCCAAAGTTGTATGTGTTTTCATAACTTCATATTCTTCATCCGTAAGAGGACCATTTTTTTGTAAAATACTACTAGGAATAAAAAGCTTACCAATATCATGCAAATAAGCACAAATAGTAGCATATATTGTAAAGCTTTGTTTTAAGTGCAAATACTCACATATACGGCAGGTTAAATTTGCAACATTTTCACAGTGCTTTCTTGTAAAAACATCTAAGCCATCTAGCATATTTAGCTGATAGCGCATTGTTTGATCTAAGTTATAAGATTTTAGACTAACCGGACTGTAAAAATCTATTTCCCTATTTCTTCCCATAAAAAATTCTCCTTAAATAAATTATAGATATAATAACATTAAAAAATAAAAAAAGCAATATTTTATATAATTGTATTAAAAGTTATAAGTTAATGGTTCTATATTTAATAAATCTACAAAAGCTTGCCATATTTGGTGTAGGGGCGATTTTAATCGCCCGCCACTTCAAAGAACTTGCTTAATAAATATTATGTATAAAAAAATATATATAAATTTTGTATAAAATTGTTTTATATCAAAAAAATATATAGGTCATGCCTAACGTTGGTCTTCGGGCGATTAAAATCGCCCCTACAACCACATGTTAAACTTCCGATTAGTAATAAAACCATTAACTAGTAACGCTTATATTTATAAAAATTAAGTAAATTATTGTATTTTTTTGAAAATTAATATATGATATAATAGAAAAATAAAGACAAAAGGTGATAAAAATGTATTTAAAGCGATTAGAATTGCAGGGATTTAAATCATTTGCAGATAAAACAATATTAGAATTTATGCCAGGTATTACAAGTGTTATTGGTCCAAATGGATCAGGAAAAAGTAACATATCAGATAGTATAAGATGGGTTTTAGGAGAGCAAAGTATGAAGTCTTTGCGAGGGGCAAAATCGGAAGATGTAATTTTTGCAGGAACCCAAAATAGAAAATCTTTAGGCTTTGCAGAAGCATCTATTGTATTTGATAATTCAGATGGAAAGCTTCCAGTAGAATATACAGAAGTAACAGTTACAAGGAAATTATATCGTAGTCGGAGAATCAAACTATTACATTAACAAAGTACCATGTAGACTAAAAGATATATTAGAATTATTTATGGATACAGGTATAGGTAAAGATGGATATTCAATTATAGGGCAAGGAAAAATAGATGAAATTTTAAGTAACAAATCAGAAGACAGAAGAAGAATATTTGAAGAAGCAGCCGGAATTGTAAAATATCGTACAAGAAAAGTAGAATCTGAAAAAAAACTAGAACAAACAAAACTAAATCTATTACGAATAAACGATATACTTCAAGAAATAGAAGTAAATATTGGACCACTTAAAAGTCAATCCGAAAAAGCAAAAAAATATCTAGAACTAAGAGAAGAACTAAAAAGCATAGAAGTAGGACTATTTTTGTATAATATCGAAGAATATAAACAAAAATTAGAAAAAGTAATAAAAGATGAAGAAATTTTAACAAACCAAGAAAAGCAAGAAAACGAAAAAATGGACAAAATAAATTCATTAAAACAACAGCTAAAAGAAAAAATAGATGAAATAACAAATCAAATAGAATATATGCAAAATATAGGATTTGAAAGCCAAAACGAAATTGAAAAGAAAAATTCGCAAATTCAAGTTTTAAATCAGCAAATACAAAACAACCAAGAAAATGAAAATAGATATAAAACAGAAATACAAGAATTAGAAGAAAGAAATAAAATTTTAGAAGAAGAAAAAAAGCAAAAAGAAGAAAAGAAAACCACACTTTTTGCAAGCAAAGAAAAATTTGAAAAAGAATTAGAAGAAAAAGAAGCAAAATTAAAAGAATTAACAAATAATTTATCTGAAAAAGAATTAGAAATAGAAGGAAAAAAGAAACAAATAGAAGAATATACAGATCAAAAATATCAAACAATAACAGCAATAAAAGCAATGGAAGTAAACCTTGAAAACATAGAAAAAAGAAAAAAATCTTTGGTAAATGAAAAGCAAACAACAATATCTGAATTAGACAGTACAGTACTTACAAAAGAAGATATAGCAAAAGATTTTTACCAAATAGAAGCAAAGAAAAAAAGCATGATGAAACAATTAGAAAAAATAGACGAAAAAAAGCAAGAAGTAACAAACATGCTAAAAGACTATGAAGATGAAATAATAAAAATGACAAATGAAAGCAGAATGAAAGATTCTAAACTTAAATTTTTAATAGAAACTCAAAAAGAAAAAGAAGGATATACAAAAAGCGTAAAAGCATTGCTACAAACATGCGAAAAAGATGTAAACTTATCTAAAGGTATGCATGGAATACTTGCAGATTTAATAGATGTAAAAGAAAAATACCAAATAGCAATAGAACAAGCATTAGGATCTGCAACACAAAATATTGTTACACAAACAGAACAAGATGCAAAAAGATTAGTAGAATACCTAAGAGAAAACAACTTAGGAAGAGCTTCGTTTTTACCAATATCCTCGGTAAAAGGAAGAAAGCTAGAAAAAATAGATACAAGAAAAGTAGAAGGAATAGTAGGAATTGCATCAGATTTAGTAAAAACTAAAAAAGAATATGAAGATATAATAATAAGCCTGTTAGGAAGAACAGTTATAGTAGATGATATGCAAAACGCAATAGCACTTGCAAAACAAAACAAATATGCATTTAGAATTGTAACCTTAAAAGGAGATATAATAAACCCATCTGGAGCCATAACTGGTGGTTCTGTTATGAAAAAAACAGTAAATATTATAGGAAGAGCAAGCCAAATAAAAAATTTAGAAGAAGAATTAAGAATTTTAAACCAAAAAATAGAAAATATAACTAAAAATAAAGAAAAATACGAAAGAAACATAGAAAATGTGCTAGAAGAGGCATCATTATTAGAAAAACAAGCTCAAGAAATTGATATTGTATATGCAACAAACAAACAAAAACTTGTATCAGTTGAAGAAAACATTGAAAGATTAAATTTAAAACTTACAAAAATAAAAGAAGAAGAAGAAGAACTAGAAAAAACAAAAGAGCAAATAGCAAACCAAAAAAATGAAAGCAATATAAAAATAAATGATATGCAAAAACAAGTAGAAGAACTAAATGAAGAAATTGCAAAATTTGCTGAAAAAAATAAAGATAATCAAAAATATATAGATGACTTAAACCTAGATGTAACAAATTTAAAAATATCAGTATCCTCATTTAGTGAAAGTCAAGACTCTATAGAAGAAATGGTAAATAGAATTTTAAATGATATAAACTTAGGAATTGAAAGTATACAAAACAAAAAAAATAAAATAGAACAAATGCAAAAGGAAAACGAAGAAAGAAAAGAAAACATAGTAAAACTAGAAGAAGAAATTAACCAAATAAAAAACAAGGTAGGAAACCAGTCTGAAGAAATAGAAAACCTAAAACAGCAAAGACAAGAAAATAGCAATAATTTAACTAAAACAGAAAAAGAAATTTCAACTCAGTTTGAACAAATAGAACAGCTAAAAGCACAAATTGTAAAAACAGAAGTAAAGAAAACAAAAATACAAGAAGATATAAATGATGTTATAAACAAACTATGGGAAGAATATGAAATAACGCCAAATAACTCTAAAGAATACCCAAAACCAGAAAACGTTACACAAACTGTAAAAAATGTTCAAAGTCTTAGAAATAGTATCAAAAATTTAGGAAGTATAAATATAGATGCAATAGAAGAATATAGTCAGTTAAGGAAAAGGTATGACTTCCTTTGTGAACAAAGGTTAGACCTAGAAGATGCAACTAGTAAGCTAAAAAAAGTAATTTCAGAAATGACAACAACAATGAAAGAGCAATTTAAAGAACGATTTAAAATAATAAACCAAAATTTTGGAGAAGTATTTAAAGAGCTATTTGGAGGAGGAAAAGCAGAGCTTACACTCGCAGACGAAGAAAACATCTTAGAATGTGGAATAGATATAAATGTACAGCCACCAGGAAAAAAACTACAAAACATGACGTTACTTTCAGGTGGAGAAAAGGCATTTACAGCAATTGCACTACTATTTGCAATTTTAAAAATGAATCCATCGCCATTTTGCGTATTAGATGAAATAGAAGCAGCATTAGACGATGTAAATGTATATCGCTATGCAGATTACCTAAAAAAATTTGCAAAAGAAACGCAATTTTTAGTAATTACACATAGAAAAGGAACAATGGAAGCAGCAGATACAGTATATGGAATTACAATGGAAGAAAATGGAATATCAAAACTATTATCCATGAAATTAAAATAAAAATACTACAAAAAACAAGGGGGCACGGTTTACCGTGCCCCAAAAACAATATAAATTAAAATAATTTAAGACAGTAGTAACAAAATAAGCGAAATAAAAAGCATTTGATCTTGAACGCCTTCATTGTACAAAAAGAAAATCATACAAATTAATAAAATATCATCAAAATAAAGTTTAAGACCAAAAATTTCAAAATATTCATTACAAACATCATCACAATTTTTATTACCAGAATCCTTTTCAGATGTACAATTTTCAGATGAATTTTCCTGTTTTTTATCAAAATTCAAATCCTTATTATTAGATGATACAGTACCTTTATTAGGTAATAAAGGATTTTGCTTAACATTATTTGCATTATTATAATAACCTTTATAATAAGGAGGATAAAAAGGAGGAAAACTTATCATTTCTTAACTTCACCACCGCCAAAATTAAAAATATCCATAACTTTAGTCATTGTAAAAAGCCTAGCATACTGGTCAACTTTTGCTCTTCTACTTTCTTTTAAATATGGCTTTAAAGAAAAAAGTAAATTAGTTCTTGGATCATCTTTGCTAGAATTCATTTTATCCATAATATTTTTCATTTTAATAAGTGTTTCCATATCTATAGAAGTATTCGAAACATTTGAAGTATTTTGACTATTGTTACTATTGCTATTATCACTACTATTATTGCTATTTGTAACATCGCATTTTGCGTTATTTTCGTTAGAATTTGCATTTCCAACATTATGTAATAGTTCTTTTATATTATCTGGAATTTGGCCAGAACTAATTATACTATTTAAAGCACTCATAATTTCATCATTATTCATTAAATTTTACCACCATTATTATTGTTATTATTCAAAATTTCTGAAGCTTTTTTAAGACCTTCTTCTAGCTTTTTTTTATCCATTTTAGAAAGCATATTTATAATTTTATTCATATCCAAATTATTTAAATTATCATTCATTCCAAATTCCCCCTTAAAACAGTATATTCTACATAAGCTTATATATGATAATATAATATGAAACTAAAAGCAAAAATGTGAATAATTAATACGCGTAGCCATAATACAATATTTTAACAAAAATGTAATAAAAAAAAAATAAAAACGTAAAAAAAGGTCTAATACCAAAATCCGTACATAAAATAGAAACGATGTACAAACATAGGTAAAATTTACTATTGAAAAAATTGATAAAAAATGTAAAAATAAATCAGAAATAGTATATTAAAGAAGAATAACTCCAAAAAGATAACATAAAAAATAAACAAATTTGATTAAAAGTGTTGAAAAGGGCTGAAAAATGAGGTATAATATAAAGAGGTAGTATTATTTATAAAAATTAAATTAATAAAATATATTTATAAATTTTAGGAGGAAAAAAAATGAGTAAAAAATTATTAAACAAAATGCTAGCAGTAATACTAGTAATCATGCTAACAGGGGCAAATTTAATCCTAATTCGGAACATCTGTATACGCAGAATATGAAGAAAACAATGAACTTGAAAACCAACAAACAAGCGTAGAAAAGACAGGTGTTACTTTTGATGCATATTTTGAGGATAATAAGCATCAAAAGCAAGTAAATATAAGTGAAGGTATAAAAGCATTTTTCAAAATAAATGTTAAATCTGGATATCTAAGAAATGCCAAAATTAATATGGAAAATGCAAACTTTAAAATGAATATAGGCCAAACAAGTAATGAAGTAATAGAAAAAGTAGATATAGAAAACAACCAAATATATTTAAATCAAATAAATAAAGGTCGCGAATATACAATAGAAATGCCACTAAAAATAAATAATGAAAGCGAATTTGATTTAAATAATTTTGTAAAAGAAAATTCTATAAAACTACAAGGTGAATTTATTACAGAAGAAGCAAAAACAGTAAAAGTAGATAAAGAAATAAAATTAAAAATAGGATGGACAAACGAAGCAAACTTAAACTTGTCACAAGAAATTAGCAATGTTATAGAAACCGAAACAGAAAAAGTTGTACAAGTAAAAATAAAAACAAACGTAGAAAATAATGCTTTACCAGTAAAAGAAACAAAATTAGATGTAAAAGTTCCAGAAATAAATAACACATTACCAGAAAAAGTAATAGTATATGCAAACACAAGCAAAGCAACTAATGGAGATGACGGACAAGCATTTTCAGACCAAAACTATAATTATGACAAAGAAAATGGAACATTACAAATAACAGTAAATAACAACCAAGACGAAAATAACAAAATAAAATGGGAGAAAAATGCAGAAGATGAGTACATAGTAACATATGTATACAAAATGCAAAACACAGCAGATATTGCAGAAAATGCAGTAGCAACTGAAAATGAAGTGACAACTGAAAATGAAGTAGAAAATCAAAAAACAATAAACCAAAAAATAAATGCAGAAGTAAAACTATATTCATCAGAAGAAAAAACAATAACAGCAACTAGTGAAGAACAATTAGATATAACACAAAAAGGACAAACAATAATAACAAACGTAGCAACAAGTAACACAAAAGAAATAAACAAAGGATATATGTATACAAACACAACATATCCAACAACATACAATGTAAAATGGGAAGAATCAGTTGGATATACAGACATAGTAGATGAAATAATAGTAGAACAAGGATCAGAAAAATTTTTAAATGAAGCTTTAGAAGAAACAGATTCACAAACAAATACACAATATATATCAACAAAAATAAGCAAAGAAAACTTTAATAAAATATTAGGAGAAGAAGGAAACATAAAAATATACAATGCAGAAGGAACACAAATTGCAACAATAGACAAAAACATGCAAGCAGATGAAGAAGGAAACTACATAGTAAACTATGATCAAGACATAAACTATATAAAAATACAAACAAGTAAGCCACAAAAAGAAGGAAAACTAGAAATTGAACATACAAAACAAATAAAAGCAAAAACAAACTATACAATAGATCAAATAAAAAACTTCAAAACAATGCAAGCACAAGTTGTAATGCTAAAATACGATAACGATCAATTAGCATACAAACATACATATAAAACAAATATAGCTATGCAAGAACCATCAACACAAATAGAAAGCTACATAAACAAAACAAATTTATCAACAGTAAATACAAACAATGATGTACAAATAAACGTAATTTTAAAAAATAATAAAGTAGAATACGATTTATACAAAAATCCAGTAGTAGAAATAGAACTACCAAGTTACGTAGAAGATATGCAAATAAACCAAGTAGAACTTTTAAATGATGAAGAAATGAAAATAAAAGATAGAAATGTAGAAACTATGCAAAATGGAAACAAACTATTAAAAATAGAATTAGAAGGAGAACAAACAAAATATAATACAGACGAATTAACAGAAGGAGCAATAATTGCAATAAATTTAAATCTAACATTAAATAAATTTACACCAAATAAACAAGACACTATAAAAGTATATGTAAGCAACCAAAAAGCAACAGCATACGAAAATGAAGAAATAGGAAAAGCCTATAAAGAAATAGCAATAAATTATGTAGCACCAACAGGAATGGTAACAGTAAATAAAATAATAAATGGAACAAGCGAAGCAATGTCACTTAGTGGAAAACAAGAAGATGTAGAAATAAAAGCAGGAGAAACTGCAAAAACAATGACAGTAGATATGACAGTAATAAACAACACAAATAGCAATACAGAAAATGTAAGCATACTAGGAAAAGTGCCAACAGCAAACAACACACAAATAGGAACAAATCAAAGCCTAGGAAGCACATTTACAGCAAACATGGCAAGTCAAATAATTGCAAAAACACAAATAAACAGCGAAAACATGAAAGTATACTATACAAAAAATGAAAATGCAACAAAAGATGTAAACGACAATAACAACGGATGGACAGAAGATGCATCAATAATAAACGAAGCAAAAGCATATTTAATAGTACTAAATGGATATAAATTCGAAAAAGGAGCAACAATAGAATTTTCATATGATGTAACGGTACCAGGAGACTTAAAACATGGAGAAAAAACATATGAAACATATGCAGTATACTACAACCTAGAGGGAATAAACACACAAGAAGTAGCAGAAGCAACAAAAACAGGAATAAAAACACCAGAAGGAGCAGACTTAAAAGTAACACTATCTTCAAATGTAGAAGGACAAAAAGTGCAAGAAGGTCAAATTATAAAATACACAGTAACAGTAGAAAATGTTGGAAATGTAAAAGCAGAAAATATAGCTATTAAATCATATATTCCAAATGAAGCTGTATATGTAGAGAAAAATTCAACTGGAGTATATAAAGAAGATAATAGCAAATTATTTGTATCAAACAATATATTTTCGTTAAATGTAAATGAAAAAAAATCTTATGAATTTGAACTTAAAATAAAGAGAATTTCAGATGTAAAATATTTTATGGAGGAAGAAGAGCTTGAAACTTATGTTCCGGAAATTTGGATGAGAGCAACAGTAACAAACAAAGTTAATGAAGAAATACAATCTTTCAATTCTAATGTATTATATAATGAAATAACAGAGGGATACCTTTCATTAGAATTATCTAGCGATAAAACAGGTGAATTATCAGAAGAAAGTGAACTTACATACAACATAAGAGTAAGTAACATAAATGAAAAAGAAAAAACAAATATTATTGTAACATCAAAAATTCCAGATGGAACAGAATTTATAGAAGCAACAGAAAACGGTCAATATAATAAAAATAAAAATGAAGTAACTTGGAATATAGGATCAATAGAAAAGTCTATTAAGATACTAACATTGAAAGTAAAAATAAATAACTTAGAAGATAATGTTTATGACAAACAGATAGTAAATCAAGTAAGTGCAACATGTAATGAAACAGATGAAACTTGTTATTCTAATCAATTGACCAATAAAGTAACTAAAGTTGGAGTAAGCATTATTCAAACATCAAATATCGAAAGTGAGAAAATTTCAGTAGGAGATGAAATAACTTACAATTATATGCTTACGAATATTGGAGGAAGATATATAAATTCATTACAAATAGAGGCATATAAATCAGAGTATATAAAAATAGAAAATATTAAATGTATAATAAATGGAACAGAAAAAAATGTAGGTTATTCGTTAGACAATACAAAAAGTGTTGAAATTTCTGTTAATTCGCTAAACAAAGGAGAAAGCGCTAAAATAGAAATAAAAGGAACGGTATTAGACACTAATACAGAAGAAGATGTTGAAATTTCAAGTTATGCAAAAATTGTATCAGGATTAAAAGGCGAGATAGAATCAAACCATATAAAACATATAATAGAAGGAAAATCTAGTAGCATAGGTGGAAGTGGCAATGGTACTGGTAATGCAACAAATAGAACATATAAAATAAGTGGAAATGTGTGGTTAGATAATAATGCTGATGGAGAAAGATTAAATACAGAAAATAGATTATCAAATGTAAGAGTTATATTAATAAACAAAGATTCAAATCAATTATTACAAGAAGTATACACTGATAATAATGGAAATTATACTTTCTCGAATATTGAAAAGGGAAAATACAATGTTGTATTTATATATAATGACCAAGTATATACGGTTACGACATACCAAAAAGAAGGAGTAGCAGAAAGTGCAAATTCAGATGCAATGCAAGTAAATGTAGAATTAGATGGTTTAGTAGTAGTAGGAGCAATAACAGATGTAATAACAATAGAAAATTCTAACATATACAACATAGACTTAGGACTAGTACAAAAACAAAAATTTGATTTAAAACTTGCAAAAGAAATATCAAACATAACAGTACAAAATAAACAAGGAACAAAACAATACAACTATAAAGATGGAACAACAATGACAAAAGTAGATATTAATCCAAACTATGTTAATGGAAGTACAGTAGTAATTACATACAAAATAAAAGTAAGCAACGAAGGTGACATTCCAGGATATGCAAAAAATATAGTAGATTATATAGCAGACGACGTAAAATTTTCTTCTGAATTAAATAGCAGCTGGTACCAAGCAAGCGATGGAAATTTATATACAACAGCACTTGCAAATTCAGTAATAAATCCAGGAGAAACAAAAGAAATTACATTAATAGTAACAAAACAAATGACAGACGAAAATATAGGACTTGTAGTTAACACAGCAGAAATAGCAGAAAGCTACAATGACCAAGCAATACAAGACACAGACTCAACACCTGCAAATAAAGTACAATCAGAAGATGACTATGGAGTAGCAAATATTTACTTATCAATCAATACAGGTGGAATTGCAACATATATAACAATAACCCTAGTGATGTTAGTGATACTAGGAGTGGGAGCTTATATAATAAACAAAAAGGTATTAAGAAAAATATAGGAAAGATAGGAAGTGAGAAAAGTGAGTAAAAAAATATTAATAACATTTACATTAATAATTTTAATGTTATTTGCTGGTTCAGTAATAGTAAGAGCAAGTCTAAGTAATGATCTTACTGGTACAGTCACAGGTAAAGAATTAATGGACATAAACCATAGTGGAGCATGGAACTTTGGAACCATTGAAATATTCTGTGTTGACCATGGGGACAGAATTAATAGTTGGCCTATGGGAACAATAGGCAGTACTGAAACATTGCAAGGTGATTCAGAAAACCCATCGGATTATACTATTGGGGGACCAATAAGGAATGCATGTAAATACAGTTGGTCAAGAATGGTACATGTAGAAAATTTAGAAGAAGGTGCATATGAATATTATGATGCAAATGGAAATCCTCAAAAACAAAGTTATCAAGGTATAGCATATATATTAAGTTCTAGTGTGAGTGGTAGAGATAAACAAGAAGCAATATGGTGTACAGGTTTAAATGCATATAATACTGGTAGATATCCAACTGAATATAGAGGCAGTTCAGTAAATAAAAATAATGAGTATGCAGGTAACGCTAGTGATCCAAACGTATTAGCAGGTTTAGCAAGTTTAGAAGACCCTGAAAATGAATATACAATCCACACTGATAATGCTATGGCTGGAGTTCTTAGTACATTAACTAAACTTGATCAATTATCAACAACAACTACATTAGATATAATTAATTTGCCTGTAGATGAGGCAAAAAGTAAGATTATGGACGCAGATAAATTTAATCAAACTACATTTAATGACAATAATAAAGAGCGTGCATTAAAATACTTGTTTGATTTAAAAGATAGAAGTTACGGAATAGGAAATGACTGGAAACAACTTGAAGCGCTATTAGTTGGAAATACAGAAGGAGCTTTTAGTGCACTAAGAGGAGAAAATAATGAAGAAATACTAGAAGAATTATTAAGTGATGAAAATAAGTTAAAATACAAATTTAAAGGTGATGGTGTAGTACGTAATTTAAATGGGTTTGAAAATAGTATATTGGGTGGATATTCAAGTGCTGAAACATATATAAAAATATTCACTGCATATTTTCAAAATATAATAGATGCAAATGATAATCAAGATTTAATACAAAAAGCACAAAAACAAATAAATGAAATATTTCCAGAAATAGAAAAACAATTAAAAACTATAACATCTGAACAAATGAATAAAATTAATGGAAAAAGAAATGATATAATTAGTGAGATTGAAGAAAAAACGAGTGATAATTACTTGAATCAAACTCATTTGAATCAAGATGAAAAGAAAGTTATTCAAGATAAAGCAAATGAAATAATAGATGCTCTTAAAAATATTAATATGGATGATCCATTTGAAGGAGCAATAAATACATTAAATAAATATTCTTCAACAATTAAAAGTCAATATAATGATTTAAATACAACAAAAGATAAAATACCAACACAAGTTATAGATTCTAATGGAAATAAAGTTAATAATACAAAATATGATATAGCAGACTTTTTAACAAAAATGGAAAAGGCAATATATGAAACAGTAGATGAGATAATAAGTGATATAAATAAAGCCAAAGGTAATCCTAGTCTACAACAACAGTATTTAAATAATTACTCAAATTTATTAAAAGAAAGACTAAAAGCAAATGGAGTAAGTGAAGATACTTTAGATCAATTTGGTAATATTACATCATTGTATAAATCTAAACTTGAAGAATACTATAATACAAAAGGTTCAGCAACAGAAAATTATGAAAAAGTTTTAGAAGATGCTCAAGAATTTACAAATTATATTAAACAATTACAAGCAAAAGGAAATCTAGAAAATACAACAAAAGTAGATGCTTCAAAAGCTAAAACTGCTGTAAATAATGATGAAAGCGAATACAAATATTTAGTAGGTCCATTTACTGTAGATTATTTCTTCTATCCATATGAAATACAATACAAAGACCTAAAAAATGATGCTGGGCAAACAATGTCATATTTTTCACAAATTTCTGAAATAAAAGTTCAGGGTATAAATGGAAGTATACTAGATTCACAACTAGTTGATAAAGATGGAAATCCATTTGGACAGGGTCAAGACTATAAATATCCTAAACCAGGCGACAAGTTTTATTTAAAAGTAAAATATAATCCAGCAGAATATGCTTTTAAAATCTTAGTTAGTATAGATTATGCAAATGTGTGTGAAGGACAAATAGCGGAATTAAAAGATACGGCGAATGTGTTGAGATATATACATAAGACTTCAAGGCAAAATGAAGGAGGAACAGGATATACATATATATATAAGTTAGAAGAAGTAACAAATGAAACACAAGAATCACAATTATTAATTGCAGTAAATACAAAGGATGATATATATAGAGTAAAAAGAAATGTTGAACATATTAAGCCAGATGTTACTTTTAAAGAAGATGATAAACCAGAGTGGGGATTAGAACTACTTAAAGTTGATGAAGATGGAAATGGACTAAATGGTGCGAAGTTTGATGTAACTGTTAGAAAAGATGGTCAAGATATACCAGTTTGGATTGATGAATTAAGTTCATCAACTAATAATGGAAGAACAAAAACTATATCTGGATTAGATGAAACGGGACGTATGTCAGTTGTAATACATGAATCACAAGCACCAGAAGGATATGATAAGCTATATGGAGATATTACAGTTACATTTGATGTAGATGAAAATGGTATTTCAAGTGATAGTGTAAGTGGAACTGGCGATGGTTATGAAGGAAATAAAATAATTTCTTATACTAAGGATGATACTAACAAAATTATACAAATTATTATTGAAAATAAAAATACAACCGATGATGACGATCATCATGATGATGATGGTGGTGGTAAACAAGGATATGGATATGATATAAACTTTGAAAAGGTAGATAAAGATGATGGAAAAGCATATCTTGCAAACGCAGAATTTAAAGTTGTATTCTACCAAGACAACAACAGTGATGGAAAAGTAAACAAGGGTGACAAAAAATTAGAAACTACGACTGTTAAAACAGACAAAAATGGTAAAGGAAGTATTACTAATTTAAAACATACTGGAAATATTGTTGTAGAAATAACAGAAACAGAAGCTCCTAGTGGATATGAAAGATTAACAGGATCTATGACAATGAATTATAAGGCAGAAAAAAATGGAAAAAATTACAAAATTGTTGGAGATATAGAAATAGAAATTTCTGATAAAGATAATGCATCTACTAGTGGTAATACAGTTACAATAAAAAATACTAAACCAGATAGTGACAAAGATAAAAAAGAAGAGACATTGCCATATTCTCTAAACCTATATAAAGTTGATTCAAAAACAAATGTTAGACTAGAAGGTGCAGAGTTTAAAGTAACATTCTATGAAGATACAAATGATAGTAAAACATTAGATGAAAAAGATGAATTATTAGGTACAAAAAATGATATTATAATAGATGATTCAGGAATGTTTAAAATTGATGAACTATCATATGAAGGAACGATATTTGCAAAAATAGAAGAGACCAAAGCTCCTGATGGATATGAAAAAATAAATGGTGATATTGTAATTAGATATAAAACAACAAAAGAATCAGTAAGTTCAGGCAATTGGACAGAAGTAGTAGATGGAAAAGAAATTACACATACATTTTCAAGAAATGAAATAAAAATAGCAGACTTAAACATTATTAATAATATAAATAATTCTAAGATAACAATAGATAATAATCGTGTACTATGTATAGAAGTACCAAACACAAAAATACATCCATATAGCATAGAACTATTCAAAGTAGATGAAGACACACAAAAACTTCTAGATGGTGCAGAATTTACTGTAGAGTTTTTAGATAATAGTGGTAACAGACTAGAAGATGGATTAAAAGATATTATTGCTCAAAATGGAATAGGAACTATAAAAGATTTAGATTATGAAGGAAATGTTACTATAAAAATTACAGAAATAAAAACACCAACTGGATATGTAAAATTAGAAAATCCAATAGAAGTAAAATATAATGCACAAAAAGTAAATAATGGATGGAAATTAACAAGTAGCAATGACACTAATATTAATATAGAAAATGGACAAAATGCAAGAATAGGAATAACAATTAACAATAAACCTACAATAGGTTATATATGGACAACAATGAAACTAGGTGGATATGTATTTGAAGATGAAAAATCAATAACAAAAGGACAAGAGAAAAATGATCAATTTGATGGAGGAGAAGAATTCCCAGGAGTAGAAGTAACATTATATAGTACAGATTCAGATACACCACTTGCAAAAACAATTTCAGATGATAATGGATATTACTTATTTAATAACCTAGACCCAATGAAAAAATACTATGTAACATTTACATATAATGGTTACTTATATGAAAATATAACCCCATTACAAGGTGACTGGGCCGTAAGTTCGAAAGCAAGTGAAGATGCATCTGAACGAGACAGTTTAAATAGCCAATTTGCAACAATATCTGCTTATCCAAATAACTACATTGGTAAAAATGGAACAAATACAGCATTTTTACTAAATAAAATAGAGGAAATGGAAAAACAATTACGTAATGGAATAATAGAATATATGAGCTCACATAATGGAGAATTTCCATCAGATAAATATTCTATATTCACAAATGATAATGAAAAAAGGTTTATGATGGATACTGAAATTACTTCATCAACAAATCCAGTAGTTACAACAAATTTTGCAGAAGATGATCATTTTATAATAAATGACAAGGATAATGTATACCATAAAGTAACTGAAGAATACGATGCAGAAACAGGTGAATGGAAAGAAGTAAAAGGTGAGATAAGATATGGAGACACAACTGTTAAAGTAGAAGAAGGAGAAGTTTATGAAGGAATATTAGACAATGACTATCTATACATATATGATAGACAATTACAAGTAAACATGGGAATTGAAGCTAGACCAGAATTAGACTTAGAGATAAAACGTAAAGCACTAACAAAAGCAACTGTTACAGTAAATGGAAAAACAGAAGAGTATAACTATAGTAATACAGCTTCAGTAGAAAAAATACTAGAAACAAGAACAGCAGATATGCAGGATGAAGTTGATGCAAATATTGATTTATTATATGAAATTATGATAACAAATAAATCTGATACTATAGGAGCAGTAACTCAATTAGTAGATTTTTATAATGCAGACATGTATGAAATAAAAGATATTGAAATAAGAAAAGGAACTGATATTGCAAAAGGAAGTATTTCTACTGATAGTGTTGATCAAACAATAAATGGATTTGGAACTAAATTAATTAATATACCAGATGATGAAAAACTACGACTTGGAAATAATGAATCACTATATGTATATGTAACATTATCTTTAACACCTAATGGTAAAGATATGTTATACAACTTGAAAGAAAGAGATTCTATCCAATCAGATAATATTGTAGAAATTAACCAATATAAAACATACTATGATAAAGAGACACCAGATTCTCCAGGAATATTAGATAGAGACTCAATACCAGGAAACTTAACTAAACAATTTAACCAATTAAATGAAGATATAAGAGATAAAACTAACTGGGAAGATGATACAGCAATTGCAAAATTTAGCAATGTTTACCAAAAGCCAAGAACATTTACAGGAAATGTATATGAAGTTTTAAAAGACAATGCAGCAAGTGTTCAGGATATAAGCAATGGAAAAGCTATTGATGGTATTAATGTAAAACTAATAGAGCTAGTAAAAGATGGTATTGTAACTAGAGAAAAGACAAAATATGAAACAAATACTGAAGAAGGTGGAAAATATAAATTTGAAGGATACATTCCAGGAGATTATGTTGTAAGATTTACTTATGGAGATAAAACATATACTGTTGATGGTAATAGCAAGGTATACAGTGGTGAAGAATATCAATCTGTAAAAGCAAACCCAAATACAAGAAATACTGAAAACGGAAATAAGGTATACTGGTATACAAACACAGATGCTAGATATTCAGATGCTTATGATGAAGTAGGGTCAAGACAAAAAGCAATAGATTTCTTAGCAAACTACAAATATGACAAAGCAAGTTTAATAAATAGTAGTGAAAAAGCAACAGGAGAAGAAGGCGAATATTCAATTGATGGAAACCGTTATGTTAATGATACAACAACATATAGTGTAAATGGAAATGAAATGACAGTAAAAGAAGCATTAACAATTGACGCATATACAGCACCATTAGAGCTAGAAGTAGAATATGCAAAAACGCAAAGCCAAGGAAGTACATCGAAAAAACCACAAGATAGAACATATGAAGTAAAAAATGTAGACTTTGGAATAGCTCAAAGACCTGAAAGTAAAGTAAGAATAGAAAAAACAATAAAAGATGTAACAATTACATTACAAGATGGAACAGTTCTAATAGACCATGCAACACCAGAAAATATTGGAGATCAGCTTGTAGAATATGCTAGAAAATTAGGTGATAATTTACACTTTGAAGTAGATGATGAAATATTAAATGGTTCAACACTTCAAGTAACATATGACATAAAAGTAACAAACGAAGGAGATCCAAGTACATTAACATACTTCTATGCTGCGGATAATAAACCAATAGCTATAGGATATTATGGAGAAGAATATAATGAAATGTTATATGGAACTGAACTTGATGGAACAAAAATTGAACGTCATGTAGGTGGACAATATAAAGTAACTGATTATGATACTAGAGAAGAAGTACCAGTTACAACGAAAGCAGATAACGTAATAGATTATGTACAATCAAATTATACATTTGATACAGAACTTACAGAGGATAATAAATATTGGGAATCAGTACAAGTAGATGAAGATACTGGTAAAATAATTGATAATGAAACGGAAGAAACATTAGTAGGATTTGATAATGCATCAAAAACTTTAAGAACATATCAAACAATATTAAAAACAAAAAGCGATGTAGATGGTAACAAAAACCCAATAACTATACCTCTTGTTCCAGAAAAAGCTACTAATGAATCAACAAAGAGTGAATATAAATACAAAGATGAAGAAGGAAATGAGCATTACTTCTCAGATGAATATTCATCAACAGCTCGAACAACAATAACATTATCGAAAGTACTAACACCAACAGAAGACTTAGACTTCTCAAACTCTGTAGAAATAGTAGAAATAACAAACTCTTCAGGAAGAGTAGACCATAGAGCAATACCAGGAAATTATAACCCAGAAGATAAAACACCAGATGAACCAGATTCATCAGAAACAAGCATAGTAAATATAACAGATCCAACAGGTGAAAACAAATCATACACATGGGCAATAATTACTGTAGTTGCAGCTGGAATACTAGCAGGAGGAATTGTACTAATCAAAAAATATGTAATAGACCCAAGAAAATAATGCATAAATAAAAAGAAGGTGTCCTAAAATAGGAACCCGAAAGCAAAAATTCCAGTGAGAAATCGCTGGAATTTTTGTGCATAAAAAT
>CANRMR010000002.1 GCA_947631785.1 uncultured Clostridia bacterium
GGCGATTTAAAACGTAAAGTCATTTGTGTTCTTGATCAAGTATTTCCTGAGTATCAAACCATATTTTCTAACACTTTCGGAACAACCTCTAAACAGTTACTTTTAAACTATTCTTCTCCTTCTGATTTTGAAGATTTATCTGTCGAAACATTGACTGAAACTCTTGAAAATCTTAGTAGAAAAAAGGTTAGTCAAAGTACTGCTGAAAAGCTAATTAATTCTGCAAAAAATTCTTTTGGTGTTACTTTCTCTAAAGAAAGTTTTACATTTCAATTAAAATTATTAATTGAACAAATTAAATTCATTGATAATCAAGTTAAGGAATGCGAAACCAAAATTAAAGAATTAATGGACAAGATTAAGTCTCCTATTACTACTATTCCTGGTATTGGTCCTGTTCTTGGTGCTGTAATTATCAGTGAATTTGGGGATATTAGTCGTTTTGATAAACCTTCTAAATTAGTTGCATATGCTGGTATTGATGCCACTGTTTCACAGTCTGGTGAATTTGAAGGCACTCATAATGTAATGTCTAAAAGAGGTTCCCCTTATTTAAGAAAGGCTCTATTTCAAGCTGCATTAGTTGCTTCTAATACTGACCCCGTTTTAAAAGAATATTATCAGAAAAAACGTGCAGAAGGTAAACATCATAAAACTTGTATTGGTGCTGTTGCTAGAAAAATGTGTAATATTATTTATGCCGTTTTGAAGAACAATACACCTTACAAAGTACCTAAACAATAGTATTTTGTTTTTTATATTTCCTAATATTTACCAGTGATTTTTATATATTAAAAATCGCTTATTTGTGATGCTTATTTTTTTCTTGAAAAATTTTTTTATTTTTTTCAAAAAATGCTTGACTTTTTATAGTTGGTCTTTCTAATGCACAAATCTGGCTTAAAAAAAATTGTAATTATTTTTTAGGCCTTTTGTTAATCATTATCAATTAGATTAATAATCATATTTTTAAATAAATTTGCTCTTAATGCATCTTTATATTCTTGAGGTACAATTAGTACTTTATCACTTGTTGCAACCTTAAGTAGTTTTGCTTCTTCTTTAGTAATGTATCCTTCTGATAGCATTGTACTAATATAAATATCTGTTTCATGAGATGTTACCTTTTGATCAATACTTTTTATTAAATTCATTAAATAATCATCTCTTGTAGTATTTATTTTTCTAATACGGATATATCCTCCGCCACCTCTTCTACTTTCTACATAATATCCCTGTTCTGGATTAAACCTTGTAGATATAACATAATTTATTTGTGATGGAACACATTTAAAATATTCTGCAAGCTCATTTCTTTGAATATCAATATATTCATTTTCATTTTTTAACAAATCCTTAATAAATGCTTCTATAACATCTGATATTCTCAAATTACACTCACTCTCCTTTTAACTTAAAATTGCTTTTAACTTTCTTTGACTTTTAGTTATTAAAGAAAAGCCGATTAAAGTACATCGGCAAAATCTTTTTTGCTTTTTTTAAATACATAATTTCCCCAAACCATTAATATAATAGTAATAATCCAAAATACAGCTGTATATATGCCCCATCCTTGAGTTACAATATTTCCTTCTATAAATACTTGTCTAAAGCCTGTTACCAAATATGTAAATGGCATACACTGAAATATTTTTTGTAATAACGGATGACTATTTAACATAGATAAATTCCATACAATTGGAGTAAACCACATAAATAACTGCATTAATATACCTAGTAATTGTGCAAAATCTGGTACTAATGTTGAAATTGCAGATGTAAACCTTGTAAATGCAATAATAAATGCATATGCTGCAAATATAATATAAATAAGCATTAAAATATTTGGCATATAATTAAAAATAATACATACAATAATTGAAATTGTAAATAAAAATATAGATACAAAGCTAGTTGCTATAATAGATATAATTGGAATTACATCTACTGGAAAAACTACTTTTTTTACTAAGTAACTATAATTTCTAATTGAACTGCTTGCACTTAAAATATTATCATTAATACACATCCACATAGACATTCCAGGTAAAAACCAAACAATGTAAGGGTCATTTCCTGCACTTCCAGTTTTTAAAATATATTGAAAAACAATAACATATGTAAACATAAATACAAATGGAGATAAAAATCCCCATAAACTTCCTAAACTAGTATTTGCAAATCTATTTTTAAAATCATTTTTTCCTAATTGAAAAATTAACTTTCTATTTTTTAATATGTTTTTTAAAAAATCCATATTAGTATAACCTCCTAAAACATATTAATATTTTATATGTTTATTTATTTTTTGTCAATATTTACATTTTTTTAAAAATAAAATATCCGAAAACATGGAAAATGGAATAAAACAATTTCTTTAAATATTCTTTTTCTTAATCCCTTTGCATATAAAAAACGAAAATATGATAAAATATTAAAATTTATAAATTTACTTTTTTCTATGTTTTCATAATAATTTAATATTTTATTTATAATTTCTATATTTTCACTTTTTATTGTATAATCTAGTGCCATTTTAGCACCATCTTTATATGAATTATTTATAACATATTTTCTGTAAGCTAAATAATCTTGGTATGTACTTCCATTTTGATTTTTCCATTTTTCAATATTTTTATCTAATTGTCTTCCACCATATATGTTAGATAAGTGTAAGCGATATTTTAAAAGTGGTTTTGGAATATATGAAATACCTTTTTCTTGATTTGCAATTACTACAGAAAGCCAATCATGTGCAATAACATCTTTTTGAAAAGGTATCATTTTTTCCTTTACATTCTTAGTTATTAATTGTGTACATCCAAGTATTGTATGTCTTGCAAATAATATTTTTTTATTTTTCCCGTCTAATATTGGTAAATTTTTATATTTCATATAACTTTTTTGTGTTAAATTATCTTCACTATCTATCTGCATTGCATCACAATATACCATATCTACATTTTTACTCTTTAATTGCTCTAAACTTATTTTAACCTTATCTTTGTCCCATATATCATCATGATCACAAAACATAATATATGGAGCTGTAGATTGTTTTAATAGAAATTCAAAATTTTTAACAAATCCAACATTTTTTTCTTGCAAAAAAATATTTATTCTTTTATCCTTCTTTTCATAGTCTATTAAAACTTCTTTAACACGTATATCATTTGATGCATCATCACTTATGTATATTTTTATATTTTGATATGTTTGGCAAAGCAAACTATCTATTTGTTTTGTTAAATATTTAATTTCAGTATTGAAAGTAGTAACTAAAATATCTACTAAGTCATTTTCCATTACATTTATTACCTCTTTCTTAAATTTCATAATAGACGCACTAAAAAGTAGTACGTCTATTATGCATACAATTTAAACTTTTTTCCAGAACCAATCCAAACTGTTATCAATGCTTTTTTTGTTTCTAAATTTTGCTTCAATATCATCTATCCATAAATATGCAATGTATGTAACAAGTATAAATAAAAAGTCATAAGTTATGCAATTAGATAGTTGGCCTGAAAGATATGAGTATTCTTCTGGCAATGTTACCATTTGCACAATGTGCATTACAATAAAAGCTAAATAAAGCAATAATAATATAGCAGGAATAGCACTTCTTTTAACTTCTTTTCCAAGTAAAATAACACATACAGTAAGAAGTAAAAATGCTAACGCATAGCCTGGATTTGCTATATTTAAAATAAACATCTTTCCCTTTTCCTCCTTAGTTTAAATTTTTTTCTATTAAATCTGCTAGCTTTTTTGCTTCAGCAGAGATATAGCTTTGGTCTTCACCTTCTATCATTACTCTAATTAATGGTTCTGTCCCAGAAGGTCTAATTAAAACTCTACCATTGTTTTTAAATTTATCTTTTAATTCATCAATTGCTTGTTTAATTTGCTTATTTTCCTCATATTCCATTTTTCTTTTTTGATTAACTTTTGCATTTATTAAAACTTGTGGATATGTTTTTATAATTTTACTTAAATTTGATGCAGAAACATTTTCTTCTAACATAATTTTTATTAGCATTAAAGATGTAAATATACCATCTCCTGTTGGATTATAATCTAACATAATAATATGTCCAGATTGTTCCCCACCTAGATTATATCCATTTTCAAGCATTTTTTCTAAAACATATCGATCTCCTACATTAGTTTGCACTAAGTTTACATTATTATCATCTGCAAAACGGTTCATTCCTAAATTACTCATAACAGTCGCAACTAAAGTATCTTTGTTTAACTTTTCTTTTTTCTTTAAATATTTTGCAAATATTGCAAGTAATTTATCTCCATCTATTAAATTTCCTTTTTCATCAACTGCTAAACATCTGTCTCCATCGCCATCATAAGCAATACCTAATGAAAGTTTGTTATCTAATACAAATTTTTTTATATTTTCTATATGTGTTGAACCACAATTTTTGTTTATGTTTGTACCATCTGGATTATTGTTTATAATTTTATATGGTATTTTTAAACTTTTAAATATCTTTTCTGCAATCTTATAAGTTGCTCCATTTGCTGTATCAATTCCAACTATAAAGTCTTTTCTAGAATTGCACATTTGGTCAATATTTTCGAAATTATTTATTACAAAGTTAATATAAGTATCAGACATATCACTTTTTACTTCAGAAATACCTATTTTATGTGGCACAGCATTTAACTTGCTAATTTTTCCAGAATCCATTATTTCTTCAATTTTTTCTTCTATATCGTCAGATATTTTCATTCCTTTATTACTAAAAAACTTAATTCCATTAAATTCATATGTATTGTGGGAAGCGGAAATTACAACACTTGCATCTGCATTATATTTTTTAGTAAGGTAAGCAACAGCTGGTGTTGGAATAACTCCTAGCAATTTTACATTTGCACCATAACTTAAAAATCCTGCTGTCATTGCGCTTTCAATAAGTGTTCCTGAAATTCTTGTATCTCTACCAATTAAAATAGTTGGAGTATTATTATTTTCTTTAGATAAAACATATGCTCCCGCTTTTGCAACTTTGTATACAAGTTCTGGAGTAAGTTCAGTATTTGCAATTCTTCTAATTCCATCTGTTCCAAAATATTTTCTCATATATACCTCCAATATTTTTAATATTACTATATTTTATTCTATATTTTCTTTTATTGTTCTTTTAAAATGCAAGATGTACAAATCACTATTTTAAAATAATTATATGTTAAATTCTTTTTCATGTCAATTATTTTTAATAAAGATTTTTTTAAGACAAAAGTTAAATATTAAATAATATTTTTTTACAAAATTTTAAATTATTTTTAATTAAATTTCTCATTTTCTATTGAATTTCTTCTTTTTTTGATATACTATATTGTTATATAAATACTAAGGAGGAAAAAAAATGCCAAAAGATACATCAGAAAATGAAAAAAAACAAACAAAAAAACCAGTAAAATCAAAGAATAAATCAAATTCTGTTAAGGATTTAAATAAAGAAAATGTTACTAAAAAAACAACTAAAACAGCTAAAACAACAAAAAAATCCACAACTAAAACTTCTTCTAAAAGTAAAAAAGAAGATATTTCAAATAAATTAAATACTAAAAAAACTACTTCTAATAAACTTAAGAAAAAAAATACAAAGGATACTAAAACTTCAAAGTCTAAAAAATTTCAAATAATAGAATATTATGACTTGCCATATAGCTATAATCAAACAACTGTGAAAATTCTTTATCAAACCCCTACTACATTATTTGTATACTGGGATATATCAGAAGAAGATAGAAAAAATTATATAGAAAAATATGGTGATGAATTTTTCTATAATTCTAAACCTGTTTTAATAATTCATAACTTAACTTATCAAACTAATTTTGAAGTAGAAATTAATGATTTTGCAAATAGTTGGTATTTAAAGATGGCTGAACCTAATTGTAAATATGAAATTGAACTAGGTAGAAGAATTACTAATTTAGACCAAAAATTCAATAGCAATAAAGAATATAACAAAAAAGCAGAAACCGTTTATTATAACCAATATATATTAGTTGCAAATTCAAATGATATATATATGCCTAATGATCATATATTACTAGAAAATATAAAACCTGGTACAAAAATACAATTTAAAAATGTAAAAACACACGAAATAACAACAAAAGAATATGGAACATTTATGTTTATGCCTGATATTTATAAATTATTTAGGTTTTATAAAGAAGTATATAAAGATGAAATTATGGAAGATACTAATAAAACCCTTTTATCTAACCCTTCTTCTTCTTCATTTTTTATGTAACAAAAAAATTTAATAGTATTATAAAGGAGCATTACAAATGAATAATAATATAAAAGGATATGTAAGTTTTATTCTTCATGCACACTTACCATTTGTACATCATCCAGAAAGTGATGATTACTTAGAAGAAGAATGGTTATTTGAAGCAATTTCAGAAACATATATCCCATTGCTTATAAATTTTAAGAAATTAGAGGAAGAAAAAGTTGATTTTCGAATTACTATGTCACTTACCCCTCCTCTTCTTTCTATGTTAGATAGTAAATTATTACAAAGAAAATATATTAACTATTTAAAAAAACATATTGAACTATGTAAAAAAGAAGTAAAAAGAACAATTTATGATTCAAGACTAAATGAACTTTCTAAATATTATCTTAATAGATATTCTAATGATTTACATTTATTTAAAGATGTATATGAATGTAATTTAATTAATGCATTTAAACATTTTCAAGATATTGGTGTTTTAGAAATTATTACATGTGGTGCAACACATGGCTACTTTCCTATTTTATATTTAAATGAAAAAACAGTTAGAGCACAAATTGCAGTTGGAGTTCAAACATATGAAAAATATTTTGGCAAAAAACCTCGTGGCATATGGCTTCCAGAATGTGGCTATATTCCAGAGGCAGATAAATATTTAAAAGAATTTGGAATTGAATATGTTATTACAGAATCACATGGAATCTTATATGCAAACCCTACTCCTATTTATGGAACATATGCACCTATTGTTTCGCCTGAAGGCGTAATTGCATTTGGTAGAGATATAGAATCATCAAGGCAAGTTTGGAGTTCAATTAATGGTTATCCCGGAGATTTTAATTATAGAGAATTTTACAGAGACATTGGTTATGATGCAGACTATGATTATATAAAACCATATATTGCACATGATGGCGTTCGTGTAAATACAGGAATTAAATATTATAGAATTACAGGAAAAACAGAATATAAAGATTATTATAATATACAGTGGGCACACGATTCAGCTGAAAAGCAAGCAGGTCATTTTTTCGATTCTAGGCAAAAACAAATAGAAAATTTATCAAATTATATGGATACTCCTCCTATTATTTTATGTCCTTATGATGCCGAACTTTATGGTCATTGGTGGTATGAAGGTCCATATTGGTTATATATATTATTTAAAAAAATTTACTATGATAACTGTAATTATAAATTAATAACACCTAGTGAATATATAGATAAATTTCCTAATATGCAAATATCTACTCCTTGCCGTTCTAGCTGGGGTGCTAATGGATATAGTAGGGTATGGCTAAATGAAACAAACGATTATGTTCATCGCCATCTTCATGTTGCAGGAGACAGAATGGTAGAGCTTGCTCACCTATTTCCAAATGAAAAGAAAAAAATAAAAAAACAAGCTTTAAATCAGTGTGCAAGAGAATTGCTTCTTGCTCAAAGTAGTGATTGGTTATTTATTATTACAAATGGAACAATGGTAGATTACGCAAAAAAACGTATTAAAGAACATATTGGAAGATTTACAAAACTATATAACCAAATTAAAAATGACGAAATTGATGAAACCTTTTTAAAAGAAATCTCGCAAAAGGATAAAATTTTTCCAGATATAGATTATATGATTTATTATTAAAAACAAAAAAATGTTATAATTATTTCTTAATTATAACATTTTTTTGTTTTCACCTTTTTTTATAACAAGAATAAAATAATGTATAGCTAAATTATTTTAGTAGATAATATAAACATGGAATTATTCTAAAAGAAAGGAGAGATTCTTTTTTCATGAAATCATTTTGCATTAAAGTAAATAATAAAAATATTCAAAATTATCTACTAAATAACTTTTTAGATTTAAATTTAGACTCTCTATTTGTTTCTCAAAATAAATTTTCAAAATATGAAAATATTGTAGTACATTATAAAGGAGAAGATTTAGAATACTTTTATAAACAATTCTCTAATATCATGACAGATTGTATTTTGTTTTATTATGAAGATATTTTACTAAAAAAACTAATAGATTTTGATTATTTTTATTTTTCAGAATTTGAAAAAAGACAAATTTTAAATATTGCTTCTTCTTATTTAGATTTAGATAATGAATACTCAAAAAGATATACATTAATTTTAGATGCTGTATATGATTATATAAAATCAGAAAAATCTATGATTTTAGGAGGATTTGTTTTTTTTAGATTATATAATTATATTAAATTATTAGATACCTTGATAGATAACAGTGTTAATCAATTCTTAATACAAAAAGAATATATAGAATTTATTAATCTTTTAAAGGTTTTTGTTTCATCATCACCATGTCAAACAGAGGCTGTTCACTTAATATATAATGATTATCATAGCATTATTTTAGATGAAACATATAATATTATCCCAATTAATAACGATTTTTTTAAAGCTAAGTATATTTCAGACATTAGCTTTTCTGAAAACGATTATATATTAAATACATTACTTACAATTTTACCAAAAAAGATTACAATTCATTTTATTTCATCTACAAAAGAAGATGAATTTATTAATACATTAAAACAGATTTTTGAAAAAAGAATTAAAATATGTACAGATTGTTCTATTTGTAATTTATATAAATTATCCAAAGATACTACAAACACATATTAATTAAGTGGCAAAAGCCAACTTTTCTTGTATTTACATTTTTTAATTGTTATGGTATTATTTATTTTAAGGTGATGTAATATTATGAGTAGCTTTATGTTAAAAATGATTGCAATATTTACAATGCTTATAGACCATTTATATTTTGTAATACCAAATGCTGGATATATATATAGATATATTGGAAGAATATCTTTTCCACTTTTTGCATTTCAAATATCTGTCCGGATATAGTCATACGAAGAATGTTAAAAAATATTGTATAAGACTTTTTTTATTTGCTCTTATTTCGCAAATTCCATTCATGCTATTATTTGAAACAAAATCATTAAATATATTTTTCACATTATTATTTGGATTAATTTGCATGATTTTATGGGATAAGCTAAAAAATAAAAAAATTTCATTTATTTTAATATTTATACTTGCATTTATAGCAGAGTGTCTTAGTTTTGATTATGGTGCATTTGGTGTACTTAGTATATTTGTTTTCTATATTTTTAGAGAAAAACATATTTTAATGGCATTATCTTTTATATTGCTTACAATATTAAATTTTTTACCTTCATTAATTGCAGCAAATTTTTATTATGTTAATATTTTGTATATATTATTTACTATATTGCCTTTAATTTTTATTTTATTTTTTAATGGTAAAAAAGGAAAAGATATGAAATATTTTATGTACGCTTTTTATCCATTACATATTACAATTCTTTATTTAACAAAAATATTAACCTAAACTATGGCAGTGTTTAGCCGCTATAGTTTAGGTTATATTTAGCTTAAGTTATATTGCATAATTTATTCCTCTTGCTACAACATCTTTCATGTTTTCTATTAATTCATCTATTTCTTTAGGAGTTACAATCATGTTAAAATCATTTGGAACAAGTGCCTCTTTTATTTCTTCATAATTATCTTTTTCTTTTAATTTATTTAAAGATTCATTAGAATTTGCATCATTTTGAAGTTTTTCTATAAATAAATCTAAACAATCATTTACAACTACTGCAGTTTCAACAACTGTTGGAATTCCCAGCGCAATTACAGGAATACCTAAACTTTCTTTGCTTAAATTTTTTCTAGTATTTCCAACCCCTGCTCCTGGTACAATTCCAGTATCTGCAAGCTGTACTGTACTACTTATTCTTTCTATACTTCTAGATGCTAATGCATCAATAACAATAAGAAGTTTTGGATGAATATTATCTACAATTCCTTTTAATATTTCTACTGTTTCTATCCCTGTTGTTCCAAGTACTCCAGGAGAAATAGCTGCAACACTTCTTGTTCCTTCTTCTAAACATTCTGGCATATATTTTAAGATATGCCTTGTTACATCCACTTCATTAATTACTTTAGGTCCTAGTGAATCAGGTGTAACATATTGATTTCCAAGTCCTACAATTAATATAGGATCTTCCTTTCCAACATGTAAGTCTATAAGCTCTCTTAATTCTTTCGATAAAACCTCAGATGCCCTTTGTATTTGCTCTTCAGTTGCTGTTTTTAATTTTTTTAAATCAATTGTTATATAATTACCAATAGGTTTACCAATGGATTGTGCACCATTTTCATTTGTTACTTTAACCTTTGTAGTTTTTAAATTTTCAGAATATACTTGCTCTGTGGTTTCTATTCCGTCTATTTCATTTTCTATTTTATTTGCCTTTTTAAAAATATCTCTTCTTTCATCAGCTAAATCTGTTCTAAAATTATACATAAACATACCACCTTTATTTGTTTTTGCTTATGTATTTATTTTAAGAAAATTTATGTTTTTTATGCATTTTCTGTAAGTTTTGTTTTAACTTTTTATATTCAATACTTTTAGTTCCATAGTTCTACAACACTATTTACTGTATCTTCATTTTTTAATACTACAATATGTTTATTATCTTTAAAAACATAATTACAAGTTATAACATCACCTAATTTTATTTCTTTTTTATAAGTAATTCTAATATTATCATATGGTCTTTTTATATACACATCTTCTGGTAGTGTTTCATATGCTAATTCTAAATAGTGTATATTATGCATATGTCCATTTACATCAATATTCCTTCTTGTAGGTTTAAATGTATAGGTATTTGTAAAACTATCTGGTATATTTATTTTTTCTATTTCTAATTCTTCAAAAACAGATTTATCTTCTAATTTATAACTATCAATAACATCCTGCGTTATTCTTGTTATTTTTTTATTTTTAGTATCCATTAATGCCCATTTGCTTGTCCCTATAACGCATAATTCCTTCTTTTCATTATAAATTTCATAATCTCTATATGTTGTTACTTTTTTAACATTTCTTCCCCATGTTCTTACTAGTAATTTTTCTCCATAAATTGGTCTTTTTATAACTTTAATTTTCCAATCTAATAAAAACCAACTTACCCCTTTTTCTTCAATGTCTAAAAGTCCATATCCTACTTTATCTGAATGATAACTACCAATATTCTCTAGTATTCTTAATATTGTTCTATTAGTAATAAGGCCATTTTTTTCTACATCTTCTAGTCCTGTTTTCATTTCTTCTTCGTATATCATTATTATATTTCCTCCAAAAACAAAGTTTTAAACTGCTATTTTTTTAATTTTATCCTTAGTACTTTTATATATCTTCAACTATATCTTGCTTTTTTGCTTTTGACGTACTTGTTTTATATAAACTTAATATATTTCCCAATTCCTTTGAAAAATCCTTTAGCATTACAAGCTTTATCGAATCTTGTTTATTTTTTGTATAGTCATCCATAATTTGCTTTAATTTTTTTATATTTTTCATTTCTGGTTCTATTTCTTTTTGATACATACTAGCTCTATTTATTAATTTTTCTTTTATTGTAACAATATCTTCATTGGATGCACATGATATTCTTTGAAACATTTGAAATGGATCGTAATGCTTAAATATAGGTATATCCATACATTCTTTATCAAATCTATCATAAAATTGTTCCATTTTCATAGGAATACATGCAAATATTTCATTTGCTTTTTCATTATACATTTTATCTTGCAATTGTTTGTTTAATTCATTAAAATATCTTAAAACCTCTTCTATGTTTTGGTCAGGTTCTCCTACTGCAATTCTATCTAACTCTTCTGTTACATTATCACAATAAGATGAATGTAAAGCAGATAAATTCATACCATTAAAAAATGTTGTTTTTAATGATTTAATGTCATATGAAATTAAATTTTTCTTTACAAAATAATTAAAATATGCAAATATTTTAACCATATTAATTAATTCCATATTTCCTTTTTTTACATCATCTAAAATCTCTTTTATCATTGCCTCAAATTGATCATCATTTATCTTCCAAAATTCTCTTGTAAGTAACCTTTTATATGCTGGTAGTTTATCTGTATCTACTGTTTTAATTATAACTTCCATATTAGATTTAAATACTTTCATATCAAAAATTCTGGTTCTAACATATATTTCAATAAATTTAAAGAATCTATATTCTGCTTTGAAGTTATAATAGTAGTTACTATCAAATTCTTTAATATAAAATTGTCTATTATCCATTAAAACTCTAGAAGATACAAGTATTGATTTATATTCTTCATTATCTTGAATATTAACAAACTTTTCTTTTGTTATTTTTCCTGCTTTTATTTCAAAAGATACAGCAATTGTAAAAATAAGCATCGTTTGTAATACTCTATTATTAGTGTTTGGATAATTTTTGTTTACCATTTCAAATATTTTCTTAAAATCATTTAAAGCATGTTTTAATATTCTTAAATTTTTTGTACCACTTTTGTTAAATGTAAAAATAATAAGCTGTGTATTTTCTCTTAAGAAACGTATTAACTCTGGATTAGTTTCATATCTCATTAGTAATCCATTTATAATGTAATTAAACTCTGGTGCATATTCAAAGGTTTCTCCAATTAGTTTTTCCTTTATTCTTTCATAATCGTTAGCTTTATCAAATACATATTCAATTTTATCTTGTATTTTTTCTACCATTGGTTTATCTGTTACATCAGATAAATCACCTTCCTTATCTAAAAGATAAGTTGCAATAAATGTTTTCATTTCTAAATTGCTGCTTTTTAGTTTTGTAGATAATTCTTTTTCATTACATATAATTATTGTTTTTATATGATCATGTTCTACAAAATTATTAATATAACCTAAAATATCAATAACATCTACATTTGCTCTTTCTAAGTCATCAAAACACAATACTTTGTCGTCAGTTGCAAAAAATTTTCCATAATCTACCTTATCTCCATTTTGAGTGACTCCAAAAAAATTTGCCATATCAATTCCTGTTTTTGCATATTCTGGTATAGATGTTTGATTATGACTTATCATATACTTCCTTAAGTTTTTATCCATTAACTGAGTTGTTTCAATAAATATTTTTTTACTAATTTCTTCTAAATTTGAAATACCATATAAAGACATATATATTGTCGTGTATTGTTTTCCATTAAAATTCATAGATTCAATTTTTTTTCTTACTTTATTATTCCAAAAATAAGTTTTTCCGACTTCCCCATTCTCCATTTATCATAATTGCATAATCTGTATAGTCTGCTCTTATATAGTCTAATATACTATCTACAAGTTCTTCCATTAGTTTTCCCTTCTTTCAATTTTTAATCTTTTGCAATAGTCACTGCAGCTACTTTTTTTGCTCCTGCTTGTTTTAATACTTTATCACATTCATTTATTGTGCTTCCTGTTGTATATACATCATCAAATAAAATAATATTTTTTCCTATTATTTTTTTATTATCTAAAACTTTATAAACATTTTTTACATTTTCTTTTCTATCTTTAAGGTTTAATGTACTTTGTTGTTTATTATTAACTATTTTTTTTATTATATTTTTTTCTAATTTTACATTTTTTAATGATTTAGAAATTTGCTTTGCTATTAATTCACTTTGATTATATCCTCTATTTTTTTCTTTATATTTATGAATTGGCACAGGAATTATAATATCATATTTATTTAAATAACTATACATTTCTTTATTTTGCAAAAAAAGCATAGCAAATCCATTTTTTAAATATGGTTTTTCATTAAATTTAAAATCAATTATTTTTTGTCTTATTTTTCCTTCATATTTAAATAAGTAAACATGTTCCATTCCATTTGGAAATTTTTCTATATTAAATTTAGAAAATTTTTTTATTTCTTTATCACAATTTGAGCAAATACTTTCTTTTTTTATTGTATCACACCAAAAGCATACTTGCGGATAAATAAAATTTAATAAATTTTGTATATCTTTCACCATTCTTTATTTTTATATTTTATATAATTTTATTATTATTCATATTATTTGTCAATAATATTATTGACTTTTTTTACTATTTTGTGTATGATTAGTTTATATAAAAATAAAGCAAAAAGGAGACGAAATCTTATGACAAAATTATTTAAAATAATTGTAATTACTTTTATATTATCATTTTCATTTTTTTGTACATCTTATGGAGCACAAATTAATATGAATTCTAGTTTAGATAATACTGATGTTGAAAACGTTGAAGACAATGAAATTTCTTATTCGAATATAACTAATACAACTCTTACATCTAATACTAGTGTTGTTACCCCAAATTACACTGTAAGTACTGTAACTAATTCATCTGATTTAGGCATTTCAAATATATTAAATATTATTTTAATTGTAATTGGTGTACTTCTTATTTTACTTGCTATAGCAATTATTATCCGTTTAAAATAAATTTTTTAACAAAATTTGACATTTATACTTTTTTTGGTATAAGTGTCTTTATTTTTATGCATAATTTTTCATTTAAAATTAATACTAATCTTAAGTAAATCTTTAATTAGCTTAATCATTTATTTTAAATTAATATTATATTTTGGAGGTTTATTATGCAAAAAAAATTACTAACATTTATAATTACATTATGTATTTGCTTATTTGTTTCAACTTTTGCATTTGCCGATAATGATACAATGGATTCATTAAATAATGCAGGACATGCAATAGGTAATGTTGTATCTGATGCTGGAAATGATATACGTGAAGGTGGACAAGACGCTGCAAATGGTGTTCGTTCTGGAGTACAAAATGCAGAGAATGTATTAGAAGATGCAGGTTCTTCAATTGCAAATGGCGTTAAAAACACTGGAAATGCTATAGTAGGTGCATTTACAGATAATAATGATGATGGTTATACAGCATCTAGAACATCAACAACTGATACTGGTGCAGGTATGAATTCTACTATGTGGATTTGGATTACTATGGCTATTGCTGCTATTGTAATTGTTGCTTTAGTTTGGTATTATGGAATGCAAAATGATATAACACGAAACAAAAATAATGACTAAAAAAAGCGAGGATTAGATTTTCCTATTAAACAATTAAGAAAATCTATACTCGCTTTTTTAGTTTATATTATTTTATAATTTTTGCACCTAATTTTTTTCCAGCAAGTAGATGGAAATGAATATGTTTTACTTCTTGGCATCCATCTTCACCACAGTTTGCAATTACACGAAAACCTTTTTCTGCAAATCCTTGCTCTTTTGCAATTTTATTTATAGTTGTAAATATTTGTCCAATTATTTTTTCATCCTCTTTTTCTAAATTTACAAGTGTCGCAATATGTTTTTTTGGAACTACTAAAATATGTATAGGAGCAGCTGGACGAATATCATTAAATGCAATTACTTCTTCATCTTCATATACAATAGTAGATGGTACTTCCTTATTTATTATTTTACAAAACAAACAATCATTATTCATTATTTCTTTCACTCCTTATTTTTTTTATTTAATTAAAACTGCTTTAATACGTCTTACACCAGCTGATGATGCCTCTTCTTTTTTTATTTTAAATGTTCCCATTCCCTTAGTAGATTTTACATGTGGTCCACCACATATTTCTTTGCTAAAATCTCCAATAGAATAAACTTTTACCTTATCTCCATATTTGTTTTCAAATAGTCCTGTTGCACCAGATGCCTTTGCTTCTTCTAATGTCATTTCTTCACAAGTTACTTTTAAATCTTTTTGAATTTGCTCATTTACGATTTGCTCTACCTTTTCAATTTCCTCTTTTGTCATTTTTTGAGGATGTGAAAAATCAAATCTAAGTCTTTCTGTTGTAATGTTTGACCCTTTTTGTTTTGCATGGTCTCCTAAAACTATTTGAAGTGCTTTATGTAATAGATGTGTTGCTGTATGATAGCTAATTGTTTGTTCATTTTGATCAGCAAGACCACCTTTAAATTTTCCTTCTGAGGCTTGTCTTGATTTTTCTTGATGCTCTTTAAATAATTTACTAAATTCATCAATATCTGCTTTGAAACCTTCTTCTTCTGCAAGCTCTTTTGTAACTTCTGGTGGGAAGCCATATGTTTCATACAATTTAAACACAGTTTGACCATCTATTATTTTTTCTTGCTTTTCTTTTGCTTTATTTACTGCTTTTTCAAACTCTTTTTGTCCATGTGCAAGTGTCTTTACAAATTTATCCTTTTCTTCTACAATAACTTGTTTAATTATATCTTTATTATTTGCAACTTCAGGATATAAATCTTTTAAAATATCTATATTTAGGTCTATTAAATTTGGAAGTTCATCTAATGAAATTTCTAATTTATTTAAGTGCCTTGTCATTCTACGAATTAATCTTCTTAAAATATAACCTCTATCTACATTACTTGGTCTACCTCCATCAGATACGATCATAATGCTTGCTCTTAAATGTTCTGCAACAATTCGTCTAGATGCTATATCATCTTTTTTTGCTAAACTTTCTAATTTTTTCATTACATCTGCAAAAAGTTCTGTATCATATGGAGTTTGCTTTCCTTGTAATAACATAGCCATTCTTTCTAATCCAAGACCTGTATCTACATTTTTTTGTTTTAGCTTTTCATATGTTCCATCACTTTTTTTGAAATATTCCATAAAAACATTATTCCATATTTCAACATATTTTCCACAATTACATGATGGGTTACAGCTACTGCTACAAGCAGGTTTTCCTGTATCATAAAACATTTCTGTATCTGGTCCACATGGTCCTTCTTCTCCTGCTATCCACCAATTATCATCTTTACCAAAGTAATATATTCTTTCCTTTGGCATTCCACACTCTTGCCAAATTCTTGCAGTTTCTTCATCTCTTGGTGCATCATTATCTCCTGCAAAACATGTAACAGATAGTTTTTCTACTGGAATATTTAATTCAGAAGTTAAAAACTCAAAACTCATTTTAATTGATTCTTCTTTAAAATAATCACCTAATGACCAGTTACCTAGCATCTCAAAATATGTTAAATGTCTGTTATCTCCTACTTCATCAATGTCTACTGTTCTTAAACATTTTTGATAATCGGTAAGTCTAGTTCCTTGTGGATGTTTTTCTCCTAATAAATATGGTACAAGTGGATGCATACCTGCAGTTGTAAATAAAACTGATGGATCATTTTCTGGTATTAATGGTGCACTGGGAATTACCTTATGTCCATGTTTTTCAAAAAATTTTAAATATTTATTTCTAATTTCAAGTGCTGTCATTTTTAATTTCCTTCTTTCTTATTTATTTTTAAAATCAAAAATATGTACTATCTTTCCAACAAATCCAACTATATTATTTTTATATTTTTGTGCAATATTTTTTCCTATAGCTTTTCCTCCAACAGTAAGCGATGCAACAAGTGCACTTAAAATAAATTGCATATTTTTATTCATGCCGTAATCGTTAGTAAGTTTTAAAGCGATAATTGCACTAATTGCACCACTTAAAACTCCACAAATGTCACCTATTACATCTGCACAAATGTTAGCAACTTTAGCACTATTTCTAATTAATTTTACTGCTGTTTTTGAGCCTTTTATTTTTTCACTTGCTCTTGCATGAAATACTTCTTCTTTTGCTACAGTTACGGCTACCCCTATAATATCAAAAACAATACCTATAATTATTACTAATATTAATATTAGTATAGCAGGTATCATAGATAAGTTTGTAATTGAATTAGTTGATATATATGAAAAAATAATTGACAAAATAAATGTAGTTATAAAAATTGTAATAAACCATTTAAAATGAGATTCCTCTTTTTGTTTCTTTTGATTTTTGTTTTCTTTCAAATTTGCCATTTTCTCCCCTTAAACTAATTATTTAATAGATGGCAGAAGTTTAAGTAAATTTTACGGTTTAGGTCTAGTTGAATTTCTCTATTTTCTACTAAACATTACTATTTAGCCGTTTCCATTTAAAGAAAATATTCTTAAATTTTTATTAAGAATACCAGACTGCCACTTAAATCCGTACCTCAATCCTTAAACTTCTATGTTTTTTTAAAAAACAAACATTCTAGAAGTTTTCCTTCCTGCACTGCTACCTATTATTAGTCTCTTTTGCAACAGCAATTTCATAACTATACATTACAAATTGTGGCCACAATCTATAATGTACTTTAGCTAATCCCAAGACTACCACTCAAGACAGGCTACACTATATATCGTGTCTTGGCACTTTATATAGGTTATACTTAAAAATTGTTTATTTTAAGCCTCCACGAAAATAGGGGAACGTGATATGTATGCCATTACATATTTCCCTATTTTCTTTACTCCCTGCCAGCACGCAAAACTGGGCGTAATCGCGCACCAACAAGAAACTTCATCGATATGCCCTTTAGTGGATTTTTAGCCCCACCCTCATAATAGACAGCACAACTAGAATAATGCGCCATCAGTATGTATTATAACATAGTTTCCTAAATTTAGCAATTATTATATGTAAATGTTAATCGATTATTTTTAATAAAGCTTCTTTTAGTAATTCTAATTCTATATTTGCTTCTTCCATTGTTTTTTCTTTGACACCAAAATAAAATTTAATTTTAGGTTCTGTTCCAGAAGGACGTGCACAACACCATCTATCTCCTTCTAGTGCAAAATATAATACATTAGATTTTGGAAGTATTGTTTTTCCTTCTTTACCTGTTAAAAAGTTCTTTGTAATTCCCACTTCATAATCTCTAAATTCTTCTACATTATATTTTCCAATTTTCATAGGTGGATTATTTCTTATTTTTGCAAGCATTTGATTTATTTTTTCAGCGCCATCTATTCCCTTTAAAGTAATTGCATGTTGACCTTCTTTGTAATATCCATATTTTTCATAAATATTAATCATTTGATCTAACAATGTTAGTCCATGTTTTTTATAAAATGCTGCTGCTTCACATAGGCTCATAACTGCTGCTATTCCATCTTTATCTCTTGCATATGTTCCAATTAAACAACCATAACTTTCTTCAAAACCAAATAAATATTTATATGAATTTTCTTGTTCAAATTTTTTAATTTGCTCTCCAATAAATTTAAATCCAGTTAATGTTTCTATACATTTTATATTATAATAGTTTGCTAATGCTTTTGTCATATTTGTAGATACAATAGTTGTTACAACTGCACCATTTGGTGGAATTTGTTTTCTTTCAAATAGTTGACTTAAACGATATTCAGCAATTAAAATTGCAGACATATTTCCTGTAAAAGAAACATATTCTCCTGTTTTGCTATCTTTAGCATATACTCCTAGTCTATCTGCATCTGGATCTGTTGCAAGTACAATATCTGCATCTTTTTCTTTTGCAAGTTTTAATGCTAAAGCAAATGCTTCTGGTGCTTCTGGATTAGGATAAGATACAGTTGGAAAACTTCCATCTGGTTTTTCTTGTTCTGGAACAACATAAACATTTGTAAAACCTAATTTTTTTAGAATTGTTTGTACTGGAATATTTCCTGTTCCATGAAGTGGTGTATAAACAATTTTAATATCTTTTTGTACTTCATTTATTATTTCTTTATTTAATACTAATCCATATAATTCATTAATATAGCTATCATCAATTTCTTTTCCAACAATGTTATATAATCCTTTTTCAATAGCCTCTTTTTTATCTATTGTTTTTACATCTGCATAATTTGTAATTGCATTTGCTTCTTCTATTATTTCTTTATCTTTTGGAGCAGTAACTTGCGCTCCATCTTCCCAATATGCTTTATATCCATTATATTCTGGTGGATTATGACTTGCAGTAATTACAATACCAGAAATACAACCTAACTTACGTATTGCAAACGATAACACTGGCGTTGGTCTTAATGATTCAAATAAATATGTTTTAATTCCATTTGCATTTAAACAAAGACACGCAGCCTCGCTAAATTCTGGTGACATATTTCTAGAATCATATGCAATAACAACGCCTTTTTTTTCTCCATCTTGTTTTTTTATATAATTTGCTAAACCTTGTGTTGCCTTTGTTACAGTATATAAATTCATACGGTTCGTTCCAGCACCAATAATTCCTCTTAATCCACCTGTTCCAAATTCCAAATCTTTATAAAATCTTTCTTTTATTTCTTCTTCATTATTTTTTATTTTCTCTAATTCTTTTTTTGTTTTTTCATCAAATAATGGGTTATTAAGCCATTCATTATATTTTTCCATGTATCCCATTTACCAACACTTCCTTTCTTTTTTAATAATTATTACATAACTTTTTTTAATTGTAAACATATTTTATTTATTTTCTTAATTTAATATTTTTTTCGACTTTTTTCTTGTTTTTTATTACATAGCATGTTATACTTAGAAAGTAACAAATCGTCTCATATATTCAAGGAGGTGTAGCATTATTATGCAAAAACCTACAACCATCTCTCACATTTCAGCAAACTCTCAGGATGACAACTATTATAAAGGTTTTTGTCCTATTTCCATTGCTGAAGCAAAAAAATACTTGGAAAAACGAAAGGAGCTGCTAAAATGTGAATTATCAGATGGAAAAGTACTGGAAATTTTTCCAGTAAAATGTCTTGAGACAAATAGGGACGAGTATATTTTGCCAGACGAAGCATTTGACGAAAGATACGCCAAATGGTATGTATGGAAATATACTGACTAAAGAAAAAGTGGGATATATGAAGAATATATCCCACTTTTTCTTTTTAATTACTTTCTTTTTTTAGACCATCTGTTAATGCTTTAAATACAGAAATAACAATAAGTACAATAATAATTCCTAAAAAAACACCAGCAACATCAATTCCTACATCCATTAACTTTGGCGTTCGTCCTGGAACAAAATACTGATGTATTTCATCAGATATAGCATACACAAGACCTACACCTAGGCTAATAATAAATTTTTTAAGTAAAATAACATTATATGTAGAAATAAAAGTCATTATTAATATTCCAACTACCATATAAATAGAAAAATGAGCTAATTTTCTAACAATTGGCTGTGATTTTTCCACAATTTTTACTTTAGTATTATTACTTAAATCTTTAGTATATGGGAAAAAATTAATAACCTTAGAAACAACTTTTCTGCTTAATCCTCCAGATTTTTCTCCATTTTGTGCTGAAAACTGAAATATGGTATAAAATACAAACCCTAATGCTATTATTAATACAATTCTTAATACAGTACGTTTCATTTAAATGTCCTTTCTTATAAATTTTATGTATTTATATGATTATCTATTTTGTAAAATAAATTATTTATTGTTAAACTCTTTAGAAACTACATTTAGTGCTTCAAAAATCACTTTATCCATATCATAATATTTATATTGTCCAAGCCTTCCACCAAAAATAATATTATCATCTTTACTTGCTAATAACTTATATTTTTCATATAAGTTATTATTTTTATCATTATTTATTGGATAATATGGCTCCTTTTCTTTATTCCAACTATCAGGATACTCTTTTGTAATTATCGTTTTAGGTCCATTTATATACTCAAAATGTTTATGTTCTATAATTCTTGTATACGGTACTTCATATTCTGTATAATTTACAACTGCATTCCCTTGATAATTTTCTTCATCTAGAATTTCTGTTTCGAATCTTAAACTTCTATACTCTAATTCTCCAAATTTATAATTATAGTATTTATCAATAGGTCCTGTAAATATAATTTTTTCTGCTATATTTTCTAATTCTTCTCTATTTTCAAAAAAATCGCAATTTAATTTAACTTCTATTTTATCTAACATTTTTTCTATTATTTTTGTATAACCACCAATTGGAATACCTTGATAAATATCATTAAAATAGTTGTTATCATATGTAAACCTTACAGGCAATCTTTTAATAATAAAACTTGGAAGCTCCTCTGCTTTTTTTCCCCACTGTTTTTCTGTGTAACCTTTTACTAATTTTTCATAAATAGTTTTTCCAACCAAACTAATAGCCTGCTCTTCTAAATTTTTAGGATTAGTAATACCTGCTTCTTTCTTTTCTTCTTCTATTTTAGCCCTTGCCTCTTTTGGAGTTATAACTCCCCATAACTTATTAAAAGTATTCATATTAAATGGCATGTTATATAACTCGCCTTTATATATTGCAACAGGAGAATTAGTATATCTATTAAATTCAGCAAATTGATTAATATATTCCCAAACTTCTTTATTACTTGTATGGAAAATATGTGCACCATATTTATGTACATTAATACCTTCAATATTTTTTGTATAAATATTTCCAGCTATATGATTTCTTTTATCTATAACTAAACATTTCTTTCCTCTTTTATTTGCCTCATATGCAAATATAGCACCAAATAAACCAGCACCTACAATTAAATAATCATACATCTTCATTTACTCCTTACATTTAATTTTGCTATATATAAACTATTTTCTATCTTCAATTATAAAATATTTTTTAATTTTTTTTGTATTGCAGTTATTTTTAAATTTTTCTACAATATACATAATAAATATTGAAAATAATATTGTTAAAATTATTATTATAGATAATTTTTGTATATATGTAAAATATGTTAATTTTTTATTTACTATTGATATAATCCATATATGATTTAAATATATTGGAAAACTTAATTTTTCTATATATTTAAAAAATTTTGTATTTGTATAATTAATAAATAATGTTTTCTCACTAAATGCCATTACTGTTGAAATAGATAATATAAGTAACATTATGAAATCATAATTTATACCAGCATCTTTTATATTAGTTATTAAAAATATAGAAAAGAAACCAACTATTTCTATTAATGTAAATATAATTTTTGTTAATTTTGTATAATGTATTTTTTTTATTTTCTCAACTATTTCATATAATATAACTCCAAGGGATAATTCAAAAAAAGCTCTTAATAAACATTTGTATACAAAACCCGTATATTCCCATCCATTTAAAGTTCCATATGTATGAGATAACCATCCACCTATAAAAATAACAATTATAGGTGCAATTACATAAACAAAGTTCTTTTTATATTTTCTTATCAAAGGATATATAATTAGCATTGAAATTAACATTGCAGATATATACCAAGTTTGTCCAAGTATTGATGTATATTTTATTCCTGATGTTTGTAAAAAGAATAAGTTCCATATTGAATTTATCAATTCATATCTTTTATACATTCCATTGTTATATATATTTACAAATATTGTAATTATAAATGAAATTATCATATATGGAAAAAAGTTTTTAATTTTTTTCCATATAAAATCAAATGTTTCTTCTCCAATACTTGATTTTATTCTTTCTTTATTTAATGCATTTTTTGCAAGTAAATACCCAGATACAATGAAAAAAAATTCTACTCCTATATATCCATATTTAAATATAACATTTTCTGTTTTTGTAGAAATATTAAAATGATATACAACAATCATTAATGAAAACATAAATTTCCAAAAACCAATTATACCATTATGTGTTTTTTTATTTTTTTCTTTTAACAGTTCCCCGTGTGTGTGTGTGTGTGTGTGTGTGTGTACAGTATCAATGGTTTCAAGCTTTTGCATTTTCTATTTCTCCTTTTATTTTTTTTAAAACTATCATCTATAATAATTTAAAATACTCTATTGTTCTTTTTATTCCACTTTTCAAATTTGTACTTGGATTCCAACCAATACCCTCTAATTTCGTAGTATCTAGCATTGTTCTTTTAAATTTAACATATTCATTATTATTTTCCTTTATATTAAATACAACATCAACTTTATTATTTAATAATTCTTTAATTAGATATGCTAAATCTACAACCTTTATTTCTTCAGTTTCATTTGATAAATTATAAATTTCATTTTCATTATCATTTAATATTATTTTTAATAATCCATTTATTGCATCAGTAACATAGCAAAATGCTCTTATATCCTCGCCTTTACTTTTTAATATTATATTTTCATTTTTAACTGCATTTCCAATTAAATCTGACATTATTCTTCCATCATTACTTATATTCATACCTGGACCATATACATGTGCAATTCTGGCTATTTTATATTTTATGCCATATTGATAAGCATAACTAATAATCAAATTTTCAGCCATTTTCTTACTTTCTGGATAGCATGACCTTAATTGTGTATTGTCCAAAACTCCCATGTCTGTTTCTTTTATTTTTTTTATAGAGTCATCTACTTTTCCATAAATTTCTCTTGTTGATGGAAAGAATAATTTTGCATTCTTTTCTTTAGCAAGTTCTAAAACATTTAGTGTACCTAACACATTAGAATTAATAATTTCTACTGGTTTTTCAGTAATACTTTTTGGATTAGCGTTACTTGCCATATGTATAATATAATCAACATTTTCACTTATTTTTATTTTTTCATTTACATCTTGAACAATTGGTATAATATCATTTCTTTCATCATAATTTGTATTTTCTTTTAGCTTATTTACATTTCTAACTAAAGCAAATATTTTAATATTCATATTTTTGTTATCATTTAAAAACATAAGAAAATACATACAATAAGCTGCAAGCATGCCATTTGCACCTGTTATTAATATATTTTTATTTTTAAATTTCTCCAAATTGCTACTTTGTTTAAAAATAGTAACCATATCTTCCATAACTATTTTATTATTATACATATTATATTTCCTCACACGCTTTATTTTTTCTTGCATAAATAGATTCTGCAAGTGCAATATCTTTTATTGTCGTAATTTTTATATTATCATAATCTGTTAAAACAACCGACAAAGGTTTATTATATTTATTCATTAATGTGCAAGAATCTATTGAATTAGTTATACCATCTTGCTGAGCCTTTATATGTACATTATAAATATCTTTTAAATAAAAACTTTGTGGTGCTTTAGCAATAAGTGATTCATTTCTTGGTATAACATATTTAATATTATTATTTTCATCTACCAAAACCTCTGTTTCTGTTGAATATACACTTGATATTGCACTACCTTTTTTCTTTACATTTTCAATATTTATGTCTATTAATTCACTGTTAATAAATGGTCTAACACCATCATGTATTAAAACAATAGAATTTTCATCATACATTTTTTTTGCACATTTTAAGCCATTAAATATAGACATTTGACCGGTTTCTCCACCTGGAACAATTTTACTTACTTTTCTTATATTATACACTTTAAGCAAATCTTTTAAATAATCAATCCATTCTACTTTTGAAGCTATAATTATTGCATCTATATTTTCGTTTTTTTCAAAAACCTCTAATGTATGTATTATAATTGGTTTATTGGATATTTCAATAAATTGTTTTGGTTTATCTGTTTGTCCCATTCTTTTGCCTACACCACCTGCAAATATGATTGCAATATTCATACTATAACCTCTTTTCTTTTACTTTTTATTTTGCTTAATATATTTTTTATTGTATCGATTACTAGATCATCCTTTAATAATAATAAACTTATAATATAAACAGCTGATCCTATAACTATTTGTATTGACATCTTTATGATTAAATTTAAATTAATAAAATTAATACCAACGATACATACAAGCATGATTATAGCCGATATTATCTTCTTCCAACTTGTTTCAACTAGACTTTTTATATTATAAAAATTATTACAATTTTTTAGGTATAATAATGTTATAGTTAACTCTGCAATTATTGTTGCTATAACAGCGCCTTTACTCCATAAACCTGGTATTAATACCAAATTTAGTATAAAATTAATAATTGCTCCTATTATAATAAATTTTGCACTCTTTAATCTTAATCCAGCTGGAGTATAATATTGGGAACCAAGGCAGTGACTTATACCAACTATAATAATAATTGGGCTTAGCAATTTTATTAATATACTAACATCATTATATCCTTCTCCAAAAAATATTGGTACAAAATTATCTATAACACCTATTAGTCCAAAACAAGTACCTAATCCTATAAATAATATAAAGTTTATAGATTTTTTTATTTTTTCTTTTATTTCATCATACTTTCTTTCTGCAAAAAGATATGAAGTTCTTGAGCTAAGTACTGTATTTAAAGAAACAAATGTGATATTTTTGGCTACATTAATTATTTTTGTAGCTTGTTCATAATATCCATTTTCGTCAGAATTTTTTGTGATAAGACCTATAAGAGTTTTATCTAAAACAGTATATATTGATGTCGCAATAGTAGGAATAAAATATTTTAATGTTTCTTTAAAATGTCTTAAAACTTTTAATTCTTTTAACTTTACTTTTTTAATAAATTTAGGAAGATATATCCACATTGATATTGTACCTAGTAAGGTTGTTAAAGACATTATAAATATGTATAATACTAAATCATTAGGATTTTTTATAAAAACAAACAATAGTACAGTACCTAATATTTTAAATAAAGAATTCTGAAGTATAGTATATTTAAATTGTTCTAAACCACTATAAAACCATGAAATATCAAATATAGTATTTAATAGGTTCATCGTTAAAATAATATATATAATTTTATGCTCATTTGTTATAGCAATTAAAATTCCCCATGCAATTATACATATACTAGAAGTTAATATTGTTAATATTTCTATTTCCCAAAACAATTTACTTCTTACTGATTCATTATCTCTATTTCTAGCTATTTCCCTAGCACCATATGATACAGTACCTAATGCTGCAAATAGCGTAAAAAAAGTTTGAATAGAAGATGTATAACTGTATATTCCAATCCCTGTGGCACCAATAACCCTTGATATATATGGAGTTGTTATAAATGGAATTAATATTGTCAAAATTTGATATATTGTATTATATATAATATTTCTCTTTATACTTACACTTTTCATTAATTAATCCTTTCACTACTTTATTATCTCCAATATACTTCATTATCATGTTCTTTTATTTGTTTTTCTTTTGGAGGTAATTTCATATAATCGCCATAATGCTTAGTTAAATATTCATCATATCCAATTGGAGCCTTATATTTTTCACCTTCAAAATCTACTAATGTATAATCTTCTATATAACTACTTGGCATAACTTCTTTTTCTGCATATCTTCCACTTATACATGCTACTTTTTTAGTGTTTTTATATTTTATTGCAATATTATCTAAATATTTTAATATTTTTGGAATTAACTTAAATTTTTTTATTATCATAAGCAATATTTTTTTTAAAAATAATTTTACTTTATTTTCAGTAACATCTGATATATTGTTATATTGATACATATATATTAATTTATATATTCTTCTGTATTTTTTCATGATTTTTTTGATCTTTTTTTCATTATCTGGTAAAAAATCTATAGGAAATACATCAATGTATACGCCCATATCTTTTATTTGCTTATACTCATTTTCTATTAATATTGTTTTTGTATTAACTATTTTTGCAAAAGGATAATAATAATCATGTGTATTAATGTAATTAATTAATTTACAATTATCATTACATTCTATATTAAAATTATTTAATAAATTTTCATAATCTTTTCTTGGCATCATAATATCTATATCATCATCCCAAGGTATATATCCCTTATGTCTTATTGCTCCTAATAACGTACCTCCACCTAAAAAAAAAGTTATATTATGAATTTCACAAACTCTTTTTATTTCTTTTAATAGTTCTTGTTGTATATTTTTTTGTTCATCTAATGAAAGTTTCATATTACTGCTTATCACCTTTTTTCCTTTAATCTTAATAAGAATTTTAATACATTTTTAAAGTAAATTGCAAGAAATATCTTTATTTTATCTATTTTATTAATTTTTCGATCTTTCATATAATATTTAAAATATTTTTTAATATTATTTTTTAATTTATTATATATTTCAATATCTTGATTATATCTTAAAATTTTCATCATGCATGAATAATTTATTCTAATATATCTTTTTATTGCATATGGCAAAAGATCGTTAAAATTAATCTGGCAATCCTCAATAATGTTCTTACAAATTTGTATTTCTTTTTCCCAATCATCATTAAATTCACATGATGTTGTATTGCTTTTATGTAGCCTATAATAATAAGTATTTAAATTCGTATTTACTTTAATAATTTTCGAATTTTTTATCACATTATATAAATACACTAAATCTTCTGAAATTTTTAAATCTTCTCTAAACTTTACATTTTTTGCAATATTATTTTTATACATTTTAGACCATATAACTGAGGTATAAAATTTTTCGTTTAATAACTGCTTTAAAGCTTCTTCAGAATTTAAAATATTATCAAAAGGTATGCTTTTTTTAATAAATACATTATTATCGTCTATATCTATTGTCCCACAAATGCTAACATCTGCATCACAACTTATAATTTCATCATATAAGAATTTAACATAATTTTTGTCAACATAGTCATCTGAATCAATAAATGTTATATATTTTCCATGTGCTTCATTTATCCCAATATTTCTAGCTTTTGATACACCTTCATTTATTTTATGAATTACTTTCATTCGTTCATCTTTTTTTGAAAACTCATCACAAATTTTGCTAGAATTATCTGTTGAACCATCATCTACTAATATAATTTCTATATTTTCATAAGTCTGTTTAGTAATACTATCTAAACACTCAAATATATATTTTTCTATATTATAAACTGGAACAATAATAGAAATCAAGTCATTCAATATTTCTTTATTCCTTTCTATACTTTATTTTCTTTAATTTTCCAATAAAAATCGGCATTAAATTATAAATACATATTTCTACTTTTTTTAATATATTAACTGATTTTGATTTTATTATTAGATAAAATAGCTCTTTTTTCTTTTTGTATACTTTAGCTATATCAATTTTATTACCTATTAAACTATTTTTATAGATAATATCACAACATATTTTAAAAATATCAATATATAAATAATTTAAACTTTCAGCATAATTTTGTTTATATACATTTAGCAGTTTATCATATGAATCTAAAATAGTTAAATAATTTTTATTTAATTCTTTATTTAATGCACTTTGTGCATTATGGCTATAATGATATAATCTTTCATCAGTATAAGAACATTTTGTACATTTTAATAAATATTGGCAATTAAACCAAAAATCCTCAGCAATATAAAGCTTTTCATCAAACCTTATATTTTCTATCTTATCTTTAATATATAATTTGTTAAATACATATCCTCTAAAATAATTTTTATTTATAATTAAGTCCATTGCTTCATTTACGGTAAATGTATTTTTAAGATTTGTTTCTTTATTTGGAATATAATTACATATTGATATATCTGATTTATCTATTTGTATACTTGTTACTAATTTTTCTATCATCGTTTCTTCAATATAATCATCAGCATCTATAAAACAAATATAATATCCGCATAGCATTATTAATACCTGCATTTCTTGCAGAAGATACTCCTTCATTTTTTTTGTGTATTACCTTAATTCTTTTATCTTCTTTTTCAAAATTGCTGCAAATTGTACCTGATAAATCCGATGAACCATCATTTATTAGCAATATTTCTAAATTTTGATATGATTGATTAATAATAGATTTTATGCATCTTTCTAAATATTTTTCAGCATTATACACTGGAACTATTACAGTTACCAATTTTTGTTCTATCTTTTCCATATTGTTTACCCCTATTAAATATACAATTACTTAAAATAAGTAATGGTACTGAAATTACTGTATTTATTATTAAATATTCTGTTAAGCCATACACAGCAAATAAAATCATTATAATTTGGTCGTTAATTTTCATTTTCTTATTATTTCTTACAAATAAATATGATAATATTACAAAATAAATAATACCGTAATTAGAATATATTCTGGCATACAAATTGTCCAATATTAAATATTTTTCCTTAAATTGAATTTTTTGTCCTATTAATGACATACCATCTTCATTTTTTGCCCTCTTCATATACCAAATTCTTCCACTTATTACTTCATCAATTTTTTTATCTACATTAGTATAATCTTTACTTATATATAAGAAAGATATTATAAGAATAGAAAATACAATAAAAATAAATTTACTAGTTAATTGAAATATTTTTAGCTTTGCTTTAATATGCAAGTTTGATATTAAATGAAGTACAATTACAAGTGAAATTAAAATCATTGTTGTTCTACTTTTTGTTGTAAATCCAATAAAAACTATTAATGCTATTCCAACAATATATTTAATTTTGTTCTTTTTATTATAGTATAATAAATACATATAAGCCATATATGTAACTAAAATAATTAATGAAGCATAATTTGGATTTCCTAAAAATAAATCATATTTTGGAATTTGATCTTTTGTATAGTGAAAACTCATTACATCTTTATTAAATATTAAAAACCAAAAATAAATTATTGAATGTATCACTAACATAAAAATATTAAAGAAAATAATAATTTTTAATACTTTTTTTATATCTACATTTTTTATTCCTATAGCCATGAGTGCAGTTAATAAAATTAAATATTCTCCTGTTATATAAGATGTAATTGTTGTACATATAAGAATAAAAAATATCCCTATTTTTTGTGCTGTAGAGTATTTTTCCATACATATTTTTATAATTAATAAACCAATAATAGATATTGTTATTAATTTACTTAATATATTAGGAACTTTAAATATTTCTGATGTAGAATAATATATTTTAAGTATCATTAGTATTATGCTCAAATAATATATCTCACTTTTAGTTATATTCTGTTTAGTAATTGTAAGTGGCTTTAACCATTTCATTTTATATCTCCCTTCATCATTTATTTTATTAGTTTCTTCCAGTAATTTTAGTGTACAAATACCAAAAAATTTTAAATACTGGTAATCCAATATTTAATAAAACAATAGCTATTTTATCTCTTCTAGGTATTTCCTTATAAAAAAATACCTCTTTTTGATTTTCCTTAATTTTTAAAATTATATCTTTTTCCATTATTTTGTTTCGTGGATTCGTAAAAATAAGCATCCTAAGTATTCTAAAATTTGCATATAATTCAAATCTTTTTATTGATATTTCTAGTTCTGGATACATTTGTTTAATATCTGCAAGCATGTTTTTTGTATGTTCAATATAATCTTCCTCATTTTTATTAAAACCATTTTGTTTTGAAATAGAATTTTTTCTTGCAATATAATAATAGCATTTTTTATTGCCATATGCAATTGTACTTGCTTCTTCAATTAATTTATAAATTACAGCAGTATCTTCATATACTTTGCCTTTTGGAAATTCAAAATTCTTCCACAAATCAGCTAAATACATTTTTGCATAAGCAGAAATTTCAATTCCCTTGTGAAGTAAAAGATTATTTAATGCTGATTTTGCATCTAGACACTCACTTTTTAAAATTTTTTCTTGTTTACATTTTTTGTTTTTCCAAACTACATTTACTCCACATATTGATAATTTTACATTATACTTCTTTATTAAATTATATAAATATTCTATATAATCTTCATCCACATAATCATCTGAGTCAATAAAAGAAATATATTTTCCTTTACATATTTTAATTCCTGCATTTCTAGCATCTGATAGTCCACCATTTTCTTTATGTATCACCTTTACCCTAGTATCTTTTTTAGCATATTCATCACAAATTTTACCACAATTGTCTGGTGAGCCATCATCTACAAGAATAATTTCTAAGTTTTTATATGTTTGATTTATAATACTATCAATACATCGCTTTATATATTCTTCCACTTTGTATACTGGTACTATTACACTAATTAAATCATCCATAAATATTTTAATTAGAAACTCCTCTCATATTTTTTATTCATAAATTTAGCTTTCAAAAAAGATAATATTTTTTTAAACCAATTTACTTTTTCTATATCTATTACTCTTACTTCTTTATATTTTAAGTTATTTGTATTAATCCACACATCAAGAAGTAATTCTGATATTCTTCCTAAATATCTTGCATGAAATGTACTATATTGTTTTGGGTCACATCTTTTTTCTAATTCAAATAATATATCAAATAACCAATTACAATATTTGTCTAATATTTCTTTTTTCATTATAAACATATTAAACATATGTGCTGATGTTTTTTTATGTAACTTTTCGAACTCTTTTATATATTCTGGATATTTTTCTTCAATTATATTTTTAGTTTCATCTAATGGCTCAATATACATTGTATGTTTATAATGTGAATATAAATTTTCTATATAATAATTCCTTTTTTTTGGTAATATAATATCTGTATTTTCTAATAAATTATCTATATCTTTTTGTTTAATTACACAATTAATCCTTTTTTTAGCATCTTTGGGTAATTTTTTTTCTAAAGAAAAATGCCTTCTATAATGGGATAATCCTATATAGTTGGCATTTAAATTTTTCCATGCCCAATATAGTCCTGTTAATTCACAGTAATATGGATTTTTTATTGATATGTTATCTCCTTCATTGTCCTTTGTATATCCTATAGATTCTTTTCCTTCTGCTCCTACATGCAGTGGTAAATATATATTGTCTTTTGGCATTTCATATTTTTTATGAGTAGCTACTATAACTTTTATATATTTCACTTAAATTGCTCCTTCTCGTTTAAATACTGATATAAATGTTTTAAAAAATATTTTAATGTCTAACCACATAGACATATTATCTACGTAATATAATTCCATTTTCATTCTTTCTTCATAGGTAGTATTACTCCTTCCATTTGCTTGCCAATAACCTGTAAGTCCAGGTGTAACACTTAAAAATTTTTCTTTATTTTCCCCATATTTTTCTAGTTCATCTTCTACTATTGGTCTTGGTCCAACAATAGATAGCTCACCTTTTAATATATTTAAAATTTGAGGTAATTCATCTAAACTAGTTTTACGTAAAAATCTACCAATTTTAGTTACTCTTGGATCATATTCTAATTTAAAATTTTCTTTAAATTCTTTTTTTTGATTTTCTGAAAAATGTTTAATCATTTTTTCAGCATCTGGAATCATTGTTCTAAATTTATATATTCCTATTTCTTTTCCATTTTTTCCAATTCTTTTATGTACAAAAAAAACAGGCCCCTTTGAATCTATTTTAATAGCAACAGCAATAATAGCAAATATTGGTAACAATACAATTAATCCTATTATTGAAAGAATAATATCTATTATTCTTTTTACTACTAAATAAACTTTACGCGAACTGTCTTTTATTTGTTTTATATCTTCAATAATGGCATTTTCACTTTCTTGCACCATAATGTCTTCTTGAATATTAATTTTCATTATATATAACTCCCCTAAATATCTTACATTTTTATCATTTTATTACAATTATAACATAATTTTCAAGTTTCACGTTTATTATACATTTTTCTACTATAAATTGCAAGCATATTATAAAAAAAATATGAATATATGTAGAAAAAAGAGATTTATCTTTTTTTTGATAAACCTCTTTTTTTATTTTATCTGTATCCTGTTTTAGTTATAATTGAATTACTAATATTTTTAACAGTGTCTGACGGAGTATAATCTTCTTCTCCAAATACTTCTTTATGTAATCTTATTACACTGTTTTCTAATGTAACTGGAACTCCATACCAAACTTTATTTATTGTTGCACCTTTTACTTCATAAGGCCATCCGATACTTTCTACTACATTGTATGATGCAACTTGTGGAATTAATGATAATATTTCTGTACTTGAAATATTGGTATTTACAGATGGCAGAATTTGATCTGCTAATTTATTCAACTGACCAATATTCATTTTCTTTGCTTTATTTAATACAGCCATTAAAACTTCTCTCATACGCTCTGTTCTTTTGTAATCTCCACCTGAAGTGTATCTAATTCTTGCATAAGCTAATGCTTGAACCCCACTTAAGTTTTGTGTTCCAGTAGTTGTTACATGCTTTCCGCTTTTTCCTTCTTCTTTATTAATACTATCTATATAATTGTTAATGTACTGTAATTCAGCTGAATCTACTTCTATATTTACTCCACCTACAGCATCTACTACATCCATTACAACATAAAAATTAATTGCAACAAATTCTTTAATATCTAAATCTAAGTTGGTGTTTAATGTACTCATACTTAAAGCTGGTCCACCATATGCATAAGCATGTGTAACTTTATCTAAACTTCTTCCTGGTATTTGCAAATAGCTATCTCTATAAACTGATGTTAGTTTTATTTCCTTTGTTTTTTCATTAATACTTGCAATAATAATGCAATCACTTCTACCTTCATCTAAAGTATCTGCTCTTGTATCTGTTCCAAGCAAAACAATATTTCTATATCCAGTATCTACACCTTCGTTAATTTCAATCTCTTCTGGTGCAATTTCAACATGATTTACTTTATTTACTTTTGTCATAACAAACCCTACTGCGCACCCTGCTAAAATTATAATTATAATAAGTATGACTAAAAAAGTAATACCAAGCTTCTTTTTCCAACTAGATTTTTTATTTTTATTTCTATCCATTCTTGCTCCCATTTATTCTACTTCCCTTCATTTGATTTTCCATCTTTTACTTTTAAAAGTTTAACATACTATTTGTTTAATGTCAATTTTTTGTACCATATAATAAATTTGTTTACCTTAACGGATCTTTCTTTATTTACTCTAATTTAAAAGTTCTTTCATTTTATATTCTAAGCCTGTATTTCTTTTTTTATTTTCAAAGTTTCTTATCATAAATTCTATTATATTGTTTGAGCCTATTACTACTAATAGTTTTTTTGCTCTTGTTAATGCTGTGTATAAAAGGTTTCTGGTAAGTAGCATTGGTGATGATTGTGTAATTGGCATTACTACAACATCAAATTCTGACCCTTGTGCTTTGTGTACTGTAATTGCATATGCATGTTCTATTTGCTCTAAATCTTGAAATAAATACCATGCTTCTTTTTCGTCATCAAATTTTATTTTTAGTTGTTTTTCTTGTTCGTCTATGTCTTCAATTATACCTAATTCTCCGTTAAATACTCCTGTTCCATTTTCGTACTTTGGATTTTTTCTTTCCCAATATATATCATAGTTGTTTTTTATTTGCATTACTTTATCGCCTTGTCTATATATTACCCCTCCATAGCTTTTTTCTTTTTTTTCATTACTTTTTGGATTTAGTGCTTCTTGCAATGCTTTGTTTAGCTCTTTTGTTCCAAGGCTTCCTTTTTTTGTTGGAGATATTACTTGAATATTTTGAAAAAATTCATAGTCTCCGTAGTTTTTTAATCTATCTTTGCATAATGTTACAACATGGTAGAATATTTTATCTATATTACTTTCATTTAGATAGAAAAAGTCTTCTAATAAGTCTTTGCCTTCTTCTTTTTGCATAAATGTTTCTCCACTATTTACTCTATGGGCATTTAAAACTATTTTACTTTTTGCAGCTTGTCTAAATATTTTGTCTAATATTACTGTTGTAATTGTTTCAGATTTTATCATATCTTCTAAAATGTTTCCTGGTCCTACAGATGGTAGTTGATCAACATCCCCTACTAGCACTAATTTAGTTCCTTGATAAATTCCCTTTACTAAAGAATTCATTAAAAATACATCTACCATTGATACTTCATCAACAATTATTACATCTGCATCAATTGGTGCTACTTTTTCTTCTACATTTTCCCATCTAGCTTCTTCTTGCATTTTTCCAATTTCTAAAAGTCTATGTAATGTGCTTGCTTCTTCGCCTGTTGTTTCTGTAATTCTTTTTGCAGCTCGTCCGAGTTGGTGCACATAGTACTATCTTTTTATCTTGATTTTTATATAATTCTATAATTGTTTTTATTACTGTTGTTTTTCCAGTTCCTGGTCCTCCTGTAATAATGCAAACATTATTTTCATTAACTTTAATTACCGCTTCTTTTTGCTTATCTGAAAGCTTTGTTTTTGTACTTTTTTCTATTTTTTCTAGTTCTTTTTCTATTTTTTTAATTTTCTTTATGTTTTGTGATTTTTCTAAAATGTGTATTCTTTCTGCTATATTTTTTTCCGCAATATAAAATGGTTGCAAATATACCCATTCTAAATTATCTTGCTTTTCTATAACTATTTGTTCTTTTGCTTTTAGCGAAATTATGCAGTCTTCTACATGTTCATTATCTACTTTTAATAATTCGCAAACAAATTTTATTAAATTTTCTTTTAATACACAAGTATGTCCATTATAGCTAACTAATATCAAGCTATGCTTAATACCTGCATTTATTCTTTTTTCGTTATCTATACCTAGCCCTAAGTCTAATGCCATTTTATCTATTTGTTTAAAATCTATTCCTCTTACTAAATCTATTAAAATGTATGAATTTTGCTCTATTTTTTCTATTGCATCATTTCCAAGCTCTTTATGTATTTTTTTTGCATTTACTGCACCTATTCCAAATCTTTCTAAAAAACCAACTATTTGCCATACTTCCCAGTTTTCGTTAAAACTTTCTCCCATTTCGATTGCTCTATCTTTTGTAATTCCTTTTATTGTTGATAATTTTTCTGGTTCATATTTAAATATACTTAAGGTTTCTTCTCCAAAAGTCTCTATAATTTTTCTTGCCTTTACAGGCCCAATTCCTTTAATTACACCATTTGCTAAATATTTTTCTAATGCATCTAAAGTTTGTGGCATTATTTTTTCAAAAGTGTCTATTTTAAATTGTTCTCCATATTCTTGGTGAACTACAAATTTGCCATTTGCTTTTATTGTATCTCCAATAGAAATAAATGGCAGATATCCAACTATTGTATAAAGTTCTTCTTCGGTTTCTAAACTTGCAATTGTATAACTATTTACTTCATTTTGATAAATTATATCTTCTATTTGTCCAATAAGTTCCAATTTTTTCTCCTATTTTTTATTTTTGATTAGCATATCATATTAGAAAATTTTTTTCAATATATTTTATTAGGTGATTTTTTGAAAAGATTAAAGCAGTTTTTTATTAATACTTTTATTTTAATTATTACAACTTTTTTATTAAGAATTTTAGGTGTTTTTTATAATGGATATCTTTCAAGAAAAATAGGTGCTGAAGCAATACGGACTTTTTCAACTAATTTTATCTTTTTATATGTTTGCAATTACTTTAGCCTCTTCTGGAATTAACCTTGCAACAACTCGTGTTGTTTCTGAAGAACTTGCTTTAGGCAATAGGCATAAAGCAAATTTAGCTGCCAAAAAAGCTTTAGCTATTAGCTTTTTTTGTTCGCTATTTGTAAGTTTACTTCTTTTTTTATTTTCTAATGTAATTGTTAGCACTTGTTTTCATAATAAAGTTAGTGTTTGGGCTATTTATTTAATGGCAATTTGTCTTCCATTTATTTCTATGTCCAATGTTATTTCTGGTTATTTTACAGCCCTTAGAAAAACCTATAAATCAGCAAGTGGTCAAGTTGTAGAACAAATTTCTAAAATGCTTATATGTATGTGTATTTTATCTTGCTTTTTGCCTGCTAAATTAGATTTTATTTGTTTTGCTTTAATTATAGGTGATGTTTTATCTGAGATTATTTCTTTTGCCTTTATTGGTATTTTGTATTATTTTGAACAAAGAAAATCTTATTCTTATACACGAGGTAGTTTTTCAACAAATACTAGACATATTACCAAAAGAATTTTTTCTATACTTCTTCCTATTACTTTTACATCATGCATTCGCTCTGGTCTTTCTACTTTAAAGCAAATTATTCTTCCAATTAGTTTAGAAAAAAACGGTATGGATTGTTCATTGGCACTTAGCTTGCATGGAAAAATTAGTGGTATGGCTATGCCTATTGTTTTGTTTTTTTCTTTTATTATTCAGTCTTTTGGCTCGCTTCTTGTTCCAGAATTTGCAAGATACCATGCTAAAAAAGATAAAAAAAGAGCAAGAGAAGTTTCTTATTTAATTTTATCTCTTACTTTTATTTTTTCTATTTCTTTATCTATTTTGCTGTATTTTACAGCACCTTTTTTGGGCAATTTTATTTATTCAGATTTTGAGGTTGGAAAATACATTAAACTTTTTTCACCTCTTGTTGTTATTATGTATTTAGATACTGTTGTAGACTACATTTTAAAGGGGTTAAATGCTCAGGTTGCTGTTATGTATATTAATATTGTTGACTTGGTTTGTAGTTTAGTTATCCTTTACTTTTTTGCACCAGTTTTGGGTATTTGGGGATATATTTTATCTATCTATATTAGTGAAATTTTAAATTTTGTACTTAGTTTTTTAAAATTAAAGTCTATGCTAAAAAAAGAAGCTTAATGTTTTTGGGTGGGTATATAACCCCACCCATTTTATTATTTATTTATAAATTCATCGTGTATTTTTTGCATTGCTAAATTTGCTTCTTTTTCGTTTACTAAAATTGATATTTTTATTTCTGAAGTACTTACCATATGCATGTTTATATTGTTTTCGTATAATACTTTAAATAATCTTGCTGCAACTGCTGGGTTGTTTTTTATACCAATTCCTACAATAGATATTTTGCTTAAATTATTACAATAATCTATTTTTTCTATTTCTAAATTTTCAAAATTTTTATTTAAAATTTCTAATGTTTTTTCTAAATATTTAGTATCAATTGTAAATACAATATCCTTTTGCTTATGTTCTCCATATGCTTTGACTATAATGTCTACGTTTATATTTTCTTTTGCAAGTAGTTCAAAGACTTTGTAGGTTCTACCAATTTTGATGTTTTTACTTTTTATCATTATTCTTGTTATATTATCTTGTCTTGTTACTCCACTAATGGTTAAACCTTCTAAATGTTTTTTATTTGAAACTAAAGTTCCTTTATCATCTGCTTTAAATGTGGATTTTACTAAAATTGGAATTTGGTATTTTTTTCCGCAGTTCTACGCAGCGATTATGCAAAACTTTTGCACCAAGACTTGCAAGTTCTAACATTTCTTCATATGAAATTTCTTCTATTTTTTTTGCCTTAAAAATATTTCTTGGATCTGATGAATATACTCCATCAACATCTGTATATATTTCACATTTTTTTGCATTTAAGGCTACCGCAATTGCAACAGCTGTAGTATCTGATCCGCCTCTACCTAATGTTGTAATATCACCTTGTTTGCAAACTCCTTGAAATCCTGCAACAACTACTATATTTCCATTTTCTAGTTCCTTTATAATCCTATCTTTTTCTATATATTCTATTTTTGCATTATAATGACAATCATTTGTCACAATTGGTATTTGCCAGCCTGTTAAAGATATTGCTGGGTATCCCATTTCTTGCAAACACATACATAGTTTTGAAATTGTAATTTGTTCTCCTGTCGATAACAAAACATCATATTCTCTTTTATTTGGTTTATCAGTTAATTCCTTCGCTTCGCTTTCTAATCTATCTGTTGTTTTTCCGCTGTGCCGAAACAACTACTACAACTTTGTTTTGTTTTTCTACTTCTTTTATTATGTGTTTGCAAACTTCATATAGTTTGTCTTTATCTGCTACAGAACTTCCTCCAAATTTTTGTACAACTATGTCCATTATTATGGCACCTCTTTATCATAATGTCTTAAGAATATTTAATTATAAATATTCCTATATAACATTATATTAAATAGATGCTCTTTATGTGCATTATTTCATCATTAAATACGCCTCTAGGAAACCATTTATATCTCCATCCATTACTGCTTGAACATTTCCTACTTCGTAATTTGTTCTATGGTCTTTTACCATTGTATATGGGCAAAATACATATGATCGAATTTGGCTTCCCCAAGCAATGTCCATTTGAGTTCCTTTTAATTCATTTATTGTTTGTGCTTGCTGTTTTTCTTTTAAGTCTATTAATTTAGATTTTAACATTTTCATTGCAGTTTCTCTATTTTGTATTTGTGATCTTTCTGATTGGCAAGATACTACAATGTTTGTTGGCAAATGTGTAATTCTTACTGCAGAGTCTGTTTTATTTATGTGTTGGCCTCCTGCGCCTGATGCCCTATATGTATCTATTCTTAAATCTTCTGGATTTATTTCTACTTCTATTTCATCTGTTATCTCTGGTAATACTTCTACAGATGCAAATGATGTATGTCTTCTTCCTCCTGAATCAAATGGAGATATACGTACCAAGCGGTGTACTCCTTTTTCTGCTTTTAAGTATCCATAAGCATTTTCTCCTGAAATTAAAGCAGTTACACTTTTTATTCCTGCTTCGTCTCCTTCTAAATAGTCTAACTCTTTTACTTTATATCCATTATCATTTGCCCATCTTGTATACATTCTGTATAACATTTGCACCCAATCTTGCGATTCGGTTCCACCAGCTCCTGGATGAAGTGTAATAATTGCGTTATTTTCATCGTATTTTCCATTTAATAAAACTTCAATTTGTAATTTTTCTAATTTTTTTTGCAATGTTTTAATATTTTTCTCTATTTCTTTTTCTAAACTCTCATCTTTTTCTGTTTCTAATAAATTTACAAATTCTTTTACATTTTGCACTTCTAAATAAAGATTTTCATATTTTGTATATTTTGATTTTGCCTGTTTTAATTCTTGAAGCACAGATTTTGAATTTTCTGAGTCATCCCAAAAATTTGGATTTGAAATTTTTTCTTCTAAATTACTAATTTTTTCTTTTAATTTATCTGTGTCAAAGAGAACCTCCTATGCTTTTTAGTTTTTTAATTATTTCTTCTATATTTTTTTTGCATTCATCTAAATCAAACATTTTATCACTCCTTATTTTTTTATATTATTTATATCATAATTATTACTATTTTTCAACGTAATTTAGATTCTTAAAATATCTATTTAGAATTTACCTGGAATGCCAACTACTGTTTTATCATTTGGAACATCTTTTACAACCACAGAATTTGCTCCAATTTTTACATTATCACCTATTTTTATTGGTCCGAAGTACTTTTGCTCCACAGCCAATCATTACATTATTTCCTATATCTGGATGTCTTTTATATTTATCTTTTCCTGTTCCACCTAGTGTAACACCATGATAAATAGTGCAATTATCTCCAACTGTTGTCGTTTCTCCAATTACAATCCCCATACCATGATCAATAAATAGCCTTTTACCAATTTTTGCTCCTGGATGTATTTCAATTCCTGTTAAAAATCTTGCTATTTGCGAAATTAGTCTTGCTATAAATTTTAGATGTATTTTATAAAAAAAATGTGCAATTCTATGGAATAATATAGCATAAAATCCCTGATATAAAAATAATACATATAAAATGTTCTTAGCTGCTGGGTCTTTTTGCTGTATGTTTTTTGCATCTAAATATAAATTTTTAAAAAAATTAATCATATTATCACCTTGTTATATCTTATTTTAGTTTTGTACTAATAGTTACTACTTTATTTATTTTTCAAGGGTCAGGCACTTTTTATTTTATTATACATATAATAATTTTAAATAGATTAATCGGAGGTGCGTCTATGTTAGCCCTTTCTCTTTCTGGGTTTTTAGCTTTTCTAAAATCTGCAGTTTTTGTTGTAGGTTATATTCAAAGTAGTCAGCTTTTTCCTGAACCTTTAACTTCTGAAGAAGAAAAAATATATTTGCAAAGATTACAAAATGGAGATGATGAAGCACGTAATATTTTAATAGAAAGAAATTTACGATTAGTTGCTCATATTAGTAAAAAATATAGTACTACAAATATTGAGCAAGATGATTTAATTTCAATTGGTACTATTGGATTGATTAAAGGAATAAACAGTTTTAATCCAGATAAAAATATTAGACTTGCAACATATGCTGCAAGGTGCATTGAAAATGAAATTTTAATGTATTTAAGAAGCACAAAGAAATTAAAGAATGAAGTTTATTTAAATGAACCAATTGGAAAAGATAAAGATGATAATGAAGTTACTTTATTAGAAGTACTAGAAAATGATGAAAGAAGTATTGATGAAGAGATTGATTTGAAGGTTAAAATAAAAAAACTTTATGAAAAAATGAAAGAAGTTTTAAAAGAAAGAGAAAAACGTATTTTAGAATTGCGTTTTGGATTATGTGGTGATGTACCAAAAACACAAAATGAAATTGCAAAAATGATGGGAATTAGCCGTTCTTATGTTTCTCGTATTGAAACTAAAGCGATTGGTAGACTAGAAAAAGAATTTAAAGATGAATTTTAAAAAGAGGGGATTCTAAAACCCTCTCTTACAAATCTTTATTAGATAATTTAATAATTAAATCCATATTATCATCTTGTGCTACTTTATTTTTTCTAATTTCTCCACATTTTTTACACTTAAATACTATAATATATCCTTTTTTAGAATTTACTTCTAACCCTATTGGCTCTAATATTCCATGACAATCATTTGCTCTATCTCCTGGATTTATGTCTAGGTGTTTAGAATGCAGACAATATGGACAGTGATTTCTACAAGAATATCCTAATTTTGTAACTTTTCTTCCACAATTTTCACAAATAAATTCTTCGTCAATTTTTGTAAATTTACTTAGCATTTACTTTTACTCCCTTTAATTATTTATACATTAAATATACTTCCGCCAATAAATTCTCTAAGAAGTGAATTTTTTGGTACTTTGTCTTCTGGTATTGTTTTAAAGCAATTTAGAATTTCAGATAATCTTTGAGCTTCTTTGTATTCTGGTTCTTCTTTTCCGATTTTATCAAGTAATGGCATTGCAAATGCTTTTAATACTCCAAGTTCATATATTAAAGATGAATTAAACATAATATCTGCTTCTTCTTGATATGGAAATATGTTTTTTTCTTCTCCTCTATTTACAGAATACCACATTTTTAATGTATGAAGGGCAGAATAGCCTCTAAACTTGCTATCTCTTACAATTCTTCTAATTAGTCTTGCATCTGTTGTGGAAATTCTATTATGATAATCCATATTTAAAACTGCCAAGTCACTTACATATATTTTATACTTGTTTTCTTTTGATATAGCATCTGTTAATTTATCGTTTAAACAATGTATCCCTTCTATTACTAATATTTCATCTTCTTTTAATTTCATTTTATTGCCATTATATGTTTTATGACCTTTTTCGAAATCAAATGTTGGCATCTCTATTTCTTCACCTGATAGCAATTTTAATAAATGTTCGTTAAATAATTTTAAGTCTATAGCTTCTATACATTCAAAATCGTAATTTCCAAATTCGTCTTTTGGGTTTTGCTCTCTTTCTACAAAGTAGTTATCAACAGATAGTGTTACAGGTTTTATTCCATTTACTTTTAGTTGCAAACCTAATCTTTGTGCAAAAGTTGTTTTTCCAGATGATGATGGTCCTGCAATTAATACAACTTTTACTTTTCCTCTTTTTATAATATCGTCTGCAATATCAGAAATTCTTTTTTCATGAAGTGATTCATCTACTAAAATACAATTTAATCCATCATCTTTTTCTACTTCTTTATTTAATTTATATACTGTATTTATATTTAATTTTTTATGAAGTTTTTCATAATCTTTTAATGCATTTAGCAATTTTTTATTATCTTTATAGTTTGCTAGAATACTTGGGTTATTTTTATTTGGATATCTTATTAAAAAACCTTCATCATATTTTAAAATTTCATATGTACTTATAATTTTTGTAGATACTGGCATAACACCAAAAAAGTAATTATAGAAATCTTCACAATAATATAATGAAATTTTATCTGAGAATTTACTATCTAATTGAATAATTCCCCTTAGTGTTTTTTCTTTTTTATAAAACTCTTCTGCCTCCTCTATTGTCATATCTACTTTTTTTATACTTAAATCTTTTTCTATTATTTTTCTCATACTTAAGTCTAATTTTTTTATAAATTCTTCTGTTATTTCCATATTATCTATTTCACAATACATTGCACTTGATAATTGGTAATTAATTGTAAGGAGTGCATCTGGATAAGTTTCTTTTAATGCTTTTGTTAAAATAAACATTAATCCTCTAACATATATTCTTCTTCCTTCTTGAGTTGTTAAATCTAATAATTCTATTTTTGAGTCTTTAGTTATTTTATAATCTAGACTTTTAATTTCATTATTACAAACACATCCCATTATTTTATTATTTGAACTTACTATTTCATCTTTTAAAATTTCTTTTACTGTTTGCACTTTTTCTACATTTATTTTTTTATTTTCATATATAACTTCCATTGTATTTACCTGCCTTATTTTTTCTACCTATTTATTTTACAATTAAAATAAATATAAGTCAATTGGTTATATTTTCTTTTTTTGTGGATATAATTATTAATAAAGTATATTGATAAAGGATTGGTGTTTATGGATAAAGAAAGAGTACAGGCTATTATGAAAAATAAAGAAAAGTGTGATGTTTATTATAATGAAGAACCAGTTTGGATACAAGAGATAAATGATAATGTTGCTAAGGTTGGCTTTATTAGAGATAACATTGAAAAAGATGTATTTATACAAGATTTATATGAAAGAAATTTATATAATTAATATTTAATATAGGGCAAGTTTTCTTGCCCTATATTAAACCATAATATTCTTCTAAATATTTATCAATTTCTTCATCTGTCATATTTAATATTTATAATAATACTTTACCTTCTTCTATTTTATTTCCTCTTAAAAAATCTTTTACATTCATTCTTCTTGAGTTTTCACCTTGCACTTCTATTACATCAATTATACCATCTTTTGCTTTTATTTTTAAACCTATTTTATCATTTGCTTCTATTACAGCTCCATTTGGTATGTCATTATATTTATTTTCTTCTTTTTCACAAGCTACTTTCCATAGCTTTATTTTCTTTCCTTCGTAATTTGTATATGCTCCCATAATAGGGTTTAAACCTCTTACTAAATTTTTAATTTGCATTACAGTCATGTTCTCCCAATCAATTCTTGCATTTTCTTTATTTAACATTGGTGCAAGTGAAAAATTATCTGGTTGTTTTATCCTTGGCGCAGTATTATTTTCTATTTTTTCTAATGTTTCTACTAATAAATTTGCTCCTATCTTTGCTAATCTATCCCACAAATCACCTGTAGTTTCTTCTTCTCCTATTTCCACTTCTTGTTTTAATATCATATCTCCTGTATCCATTTTTTCATCCATATACATTGTTGTAACACCTGTTTTCTTTTCTCCGTTTATTATGGCCCATTGAATTGGAGCTGCGCCTCTATATTTTGGAAGAAGTGAAGCATGCACATTAATACAGCCAAGCCTTGGCAACTCTAATATATCTTTTGGTAATATTTTTCCATAAGCAACTACACATATTACATCTGGATTTAATTGTTTAATTTTTTCAAAAAATTCTGTATTATTTTTTATCTTTTCTGGTTGATATATATCTATTTTTTTTTCTAAAGCAAATTCTTTTACAGGAGAATAAGCAAGTTTCATACCTCTTCCTTTTGGTTTATCTTGGTTTGTAACAACTGCTAAAATATTTTGTCCAGCGTTATATAAGCTTTCTAATGATTTTCTTGCAAAATCTGGAGTTCCCATAAATACAATATTCAAAATCATTCCTCCTTAAATTTACAAAATATATTTTTTATTATTTTACTAATTTATTAATTATACTAATAATAATATTTTTTATATTTTCACTCGATGCTCTCCCACTGGCGCTGTAACAACGCTAACCGCGTTTAACAGCCCTCAGCGGTCCCCACGACGCGCTCGCAAAAATAACAAAATATTATTATTAGTATAATTAATTTTAATATAATCAAATATATACATTTTATTTCTTTTTGTCTGTTGGTGTTACTACTTCTAACGTACCTGGTATCATTTTGTCTATAAAAACTTTTCCATCTAAATGATCTATTTCATGTGATAAAGCTTGGGCAAGTAAATCTGTCGCAACTATTCTTATTTTCTGGCCATATTCATTTAAGCCCTCTACTGTTATTTCCTTTGGTCTTATTACCTTTGCATATTTATTAGGAAAACTTAAGCATCCTTCTTCTACCTCTTGTTCCCCTTTTGTCTTTATTATAACAGGATTAATTAAACGAACAATCGGTTTTTCATCATATAAATCAATAACTAATATTCTTTTTAATATTCCTACCTGAACTGCAGCAAGTCCAACACCATCATACTTGTGCATTGTTTCAATCATATCTTTAATTAATTCTCTTATTTTATCATCAACAACTTCTACTTCTCTTGATTTTTTCTTTAAAATTTCGTCTCCTTCTTCTCTAATTGTACGAATAGCCATTTTTTTACCCTCCATTTTTTTATATCTAATTCATGTCATGTTTGTAGGATTAATATCAACAATAACCCTTGTATCTTTATTTTCTATTTTATCTACAACATTATGAATTTGTTCTATTAAATTTAAATTCAATTTACATTTTATTACCATTCTCCAACGATATCTATTTTTAATTCTATCTATCGGTGATGGCATTGGTTTAAAAATTTCAATATTTGTATTTTGTTTTTTTAAATTATTAAAAATATTATAAGATGTCTTTTTTACCTCATTAATATCTTTTCCATTTATTCCAATTATTATTATATCGCAAAATGGAGGATATTTCAATTGTTTTCTTAAAGCAATTTCTCCTTTATAAAATAAATCGTAATCTTGTTTTTTTGCACATTCAATACTAAAATTATCTGGGTTATATGTTTGAATTATAACCTTTCCATTTAAATTTTCTCTTCCCGCTCTTCCTGCAACTTGTGTTAATACTTGAAATGTTTTTTCAGTTGCTTTATAATCTTCTAAATAAAGCATACTATCTGCTGCAATTACACCAACTAGTGTAACGTTTGGAAAATGATGCCCTTTTACTACCATTTGCGTTCCAATTAAAATATCTATTTTATCATCTTTAAAAGATTTTAAAATTTCCTCATGAGAATTTTTTTTGCTTACTGTATCAATATCCATTCTTATTGTTGTTGCATTTGGAAATAATTTATGAATTTGAGTTTCTAATTTTTGTGTTCCTGTTCCAAAATATCTTATGTTTCTACTTTTACATTCTGGACATATTGTAATATTTTCTCTTTCATACCCACAATAGTGGCATTTTAATTTATTTTCTTTTAAATGATATGTCATTGTAATATTGCAATTTTTGCATTTTACAGTATATCCGCATTCTCTACACATTACAAATGTTGAATATCCTCTTCTGTTTAAAAATAAAATTGTCTGTCTTTTTTTATTTAAATTTTCCTCTATTTCATTTTGAAGTTTACCACTTAACATTGATTTATTTCCAATTGCAAGTTCTTCTTTTAAATCTACAATTTTAATATCTGGAAGGCTTGAATTATTTGCTCTTTTTGTTAATTTAAGCAATGTTATTTTTCCTTGCTTTGCTAAATAGTATGTTGCAATATCTGGTGTAGCACTTCCTAATACAAGTGGTACTTTATTTTGTTTTGCAAAAAATTTAGCCAATTCTTTTGCATGATATCTTGGAGTCATATCTGATTTATATGAAGAATCATGTTCCTCATCTATAATAATTAACCCTAAATTTTCTACAGGTGCAAATATAGCAGATCTTGCACCAATAACAATTTTTGCTTTACCTGTTTTTATATTTTGCCATTGATCGTATCTTTCTCCTACTGATAATTTGCTATGTAAAACAGCAATTTTATCTATTCCAAAACGAGCAATAAATCTATCTACCATTTGAGGTGTTAAAGAAATTTCTGGTACTAGTACAATAGATGTTTTTTCTTCTTTTAAAACTTTTTCAATTAATTGCAAATATATTTCTGTTTTTCCGTGATCCGTGTTACTCCATATAATAAAAATTCCTCATACCTTTTATCTTTTATTGCATTTTCTACCAATTTATATGCATCTTCTTGTTCTTTAGTTAATTTTAGTTTACTTGTTTTTTCTATTTTTTTATTTAAAAATGGATTTCTTTGTACTTGTTTTTCTATTATTTGAATATATCCTTTTTTTTCTAATGCTTTTAATACAACATTTGTAGTATCTGTAAATACTTCTACATCAGTTTTTAATGATCCATTATTTTCTATTAAAAATTTAAGTGCACGAATTTGTTTTTCAGATTTTATTACTTTTTTTTCTATATCATTTATAATTTCTTCTTTATCTTTTTTTAAGTATAAAAATTTCATACTTTTTTCAGATACTCTTTTATCTAATTTATTTGTTGTTGTACCTGGTGGAAGCATCAATTTTATGCAGTCTGATATGTTACAAAAATATCTTTTAGCCATAAATATTGCAAGTTCAACATTACTCTTTTTTAAAGATAATCCATCCTCTAGCTTTGAAATACTTTTGGTTGCATATTTAGAATTTTGTTTTATGTCTATTACAAAACCTTCTTCTAATTTTTTATTATTTCCAAATGGTAACAAAACTCTTTGTCCAATACAAATTTCATTTTCCATTTGTTTTGGTATAATATAGTCGAAAGTTTTATTCAAATTTTTAACATTACTATTTATTATAACTTCTGCTACCATTTTTTCTCCTTTTTTGTTTTTATATATTATATATCAAACAACCAGCTTTTTGCAAATAAGAAAATTGGGCACGGTGCCCCGTGCCCCTTGTATTGTTTGGGTATGTCTTTTTATTAATTATATATAATTTTGTTTATTTATTCACTTTCTTTCCAATGTACTGTTACATTTTCTTTATTTGCACCCCATATTTCTTTTCCTACTCCAGCACTTTCTACCTCAATACTTCCTTCTTCTTTATCAATATATATATCTGTTAATGAATCTGTATTTTGAAAAGCAAATGACCATATTTTGTTTACTGTACTTGGGATTCTAATTGTTTTTAAACTCGTACAACTGCAAAATGCATTATCTCCAATTTCTAATAATCCCTCTGTTAAATTAACATCTGTTAAAGAAGTACATCCTTCGAAAACACGATATGATATAGTTTTTACTCCACTTCCAATAGTAACCTTTTTTAAAGCTGAACAACCGTAAAATGCATAATGTTCAATCATTTCTACATTTTGTATATTAACCTCTGGAATTTTTACGCAGCCTTTAAATGCATAGTTATCTATAACTGTAACACTTTGTGGAATTGTTATTGTATCTAACAATTCACAATTTTGAAAAGCTTGAGAACCAATAGTCAGTAATCCTTCTTTTAACTGTATTTCCTTTAGTTTTGTACAATTATTAAATGCCATATTTCCAATTTCTGTAACTGTGTTTGGCATAACAACTTTTTCTAAAGATTTACAATTTTGAAATGCTTGTTGTCCAATTTTATTTACATTTTTCCCTATAGATAAGTTATTAATCTTTTCACAATTCATAAAAGAATTCTGTCCTATAACTTTTACATTATCTAGTATTTTTACATTTGTTAAATTTGTACATCCAGAAAATGTAGCAGTTGTATCCATATTTACTCCTACTGTTAAATCTTCAAGTAGAGTAAGATTTGTAAAAACTCCCATTTCTGTATCTTTAATGTCACTTCCACCTATTAGTTTTAATTTTTTTAATGTTTTAGTTATTTGTTGCCAATTAAATATAGTTTTTATATTTGACATATATGGCATTGTTAAATCTACTATTCCACTAGTATTAAATGTATTATCTTCTATTTGTGTAACATTATCAGATATATTTAAAGTAACTATTGATGCACAACCTTGGAATCCTGATGATTTTATATTTCCTCCATATATATTAACCTCTTGCAAATTTGTACACCCTGCAAAAGTACCATTTTGTATATTACAATTTACCGTGCTTGGTATAGTTAAGCTTTTTATGAAACTACCTCCTGAAAATGCGCCAGCATTTTCAGCAAAATTAGTGATTCCATATGATATTTTTAAATTATATTTTTGCTCTGAGCTTCCAAGTTGCGTTGAAACTTGTGGTGCATTACTAGAATAGAATATGGGGCCTCGTCCACCTATAGCTGTTACATTTACTGTCTGTCCTTCTGTATTTTTTACTTTTGTAGGTATTACTATTGTATCTGCACTACATCCAGGCTCACTTGTTAGCTGAGTTAAATTTCCAGTATACCCTACTATAGCATTTTTTTCATCTAGAACCCAACGTCCAGTGTCACTTATATATTCAGTTGTATCTTCTTTGTTTTCTTCTTCGTTTTCTTGAGATATGCTATTATTCCAAATTTGTTCAATAAGTTTTAGTTGTGTTGAATTTGGTATTTCGACATATAATTTTCCATCTTTATCTAGATAATATTTTCTTTTTGTATTTTGTCCTACTGTCTTTTTTGTGTTTACTTCTGCCATATTTTCTTGTACATCTTCGCCAATGTATCCCTCTTTTTGTAAAAAGTCATAATAATATGTTTTGGAATCTTCTTTTGCATTATCTAAATCATTTTCTGTAACTGCAAGTTTTAGTTGTTCTGCTACGTTTTGTTCTTCATATTTGTCTACTGATGTTTTTGATTTGCTAAATATTCCATTTTCTCCTAATGCTAAGTTTAATGATACCCCTGCTAATATTATTAGGATTATTATGGTTATGACTAATGCAATTAGTGTGATTGCTGCGGGTTGGTCAAGACTAACCCCTACATGCATAGGGTATGTCTTTGTTGGTTGAGCACGGTGCCCCGTGCCCCTACGATTATTTGGATATGCCTTCGTAGAATTTGGGCAGACAGAGGCGTCTGCCCCTACACCTATATTGTATTTCTTTGTAACATTTGGGCAGACAGAGGCGTCTGCCCCTACACCTATATTGCATTTTTTTGTGGCATTTGGGCAGACAGAGGCGTCTGCCTCTACATGATTTTTATATTCCTTTGTAGATAATGTTTTTTGTGTTTTGTTTATTTTTTTCATTTTCTTTGGTTCCTCCCTTTTTTATTTTCTATTATTTTATATCATATAAATTTATTTTTTACAATTTATTTTTGCAATATTTTATATTTTTATTTTTGCAATATTTTGTTTTTAATTTACAATATATTTTTTTAAAAATTTTCCTGTGTATGAGTTTTCATTTTTTATTACTTGTTCTGGTGTTCCAACTTGTACAATTGTTCCACCTTTTTCTCCGCCTTCTGGTCCTAAATCTATAATATAATCACAGGTTTTTATTAAATCTAAATTGTGTTCTATTACTACAATACTATTTCCAGTATCTACTAATCTTTGCAAAATATCTACTAATCTATGAACATCTGCTATGTGAAGTCCTGTTGTTGGTTCATCTAATATATATAATGTTTTTCCTGTTGCTTTTTTAGATAATTCTGTAGCAAGTTTTACTCTTTGTGCTTCTCCTCCTGATAGTGTTGTAGAAGGCTGTCCAAGTTTAATATATCCTAAACCTACATCATATAATGTTTGTATTTTTTGTTTTACTCTTGGAACATTTTTAAAAAATTCTAATGCTTCTTCTACTGTCATGTCTAATACATCTGCAATTGTTTTTCCTTTATATTTTACTTGAAGTGTTTCTTGATTATATCTTTTTCCATTACATACTTCACATGGTACATAAATGTCTGGTAAAAAGTGCATTTCTATTTTTAAAATTCCATCACCACTACATGCTTCGCATCTACCTCCTGGAACATTAAAACTAAATCTTCCCTTTTGATATCCCCTTAGCTTTGCTTCATTTGTGTTCGCAAATATATCACGGATAATATCAAATACACCAGTATATGTTGCAGGATTTGAACGTGGAGTTCTTCCAATTGGTGATTGGTCGATATTTATAATTTTATCAATGTTTTCTATTCCTTTAATTTCTTTACATTTTCCTGGTTTTTCGTTTGCTCCGTTCATTTGTCTTGCGATTGTTTTATACAGTACCTCATTAATTAGTGTACTTTTTCCAGAACCTGATACACCAGTTACACATGTAAATACTCCAAGTGGAATTTTTACATTAATATTTTTTAAATTATGTTCTGTAGCACCTATAATTTCAATGCTTTTTCCTTTTGCTTGCTTTCTTCTTTTTTTAGGAACAGGTATTTTTTTTCTACCACTTAAATAATCACCTGTAATTGAGCCTTCTATTTGTTTTACCTCTTCTGCAGTTCCTTGTGCAATGACATGTCCACCATGGACACCAGCTTCTGGTCCTATATCTATAATTTGGTCTGCAGCATACATTGTATCTTCATCATGTTCTACAACAAGTACTGTATTTCCTAAATCTCGCAATTTTTTCAATGTTTCAATTAATTTTCCATTATCACGCTGATGAAGCCCAATACTTGGTTCATCTAATATATATAGTACGCCTGTTAAACTAGAGCCTATTTGTGTTGCTAAACGTATACGTTGCGCTTCTCCTCCAGATAATGTTCCAGCTGCTCTAGATAGTGTTAAATATTCTAACCCAACATCTATTAAAAATTGTAATCTTTTATTTAGTTCTTTAAATATTTGGTCTGCAATCATTTGGTCTTTTCTGCTTAAGTTAAGGTTATTTATAAAGTCTTTTATTTCATATATTTGCATGTCAGTTAGTTCTTGAATATTTTTTTCTCCTACTTTTACAGATAAACTTTCTTTTTTTAGTCTTGCTCCATGACACATATCACAATCACTGTTGCTCATATACATTTCGTAAAAATCACGCATTCCTTGAGATTTTGTTTCTGAATGTCTTCTTTCTAAAGTTGGTATTACTCCTTCAAATGGTGCTGTGTATTTTCTTATACCTGCAGGTGAAACATATTCAAAGTCAATTTCTTCATCTCCAGTACCATATAATATTTTTTCTAAAAAGTCTCTTGGAAGCTTTTTTATTGGAACTTTTATATCTACTCCATAGTGTTTTCCAATGCTTTCAAAATACATTTTTGCCATCGTATCTCCACGTTTCATGGTACTTGCTCCAAATGCTTTTACTCCATCATATAGTGTTTTGTTTTTATCTGGTATAATCAAATCTTCGTCCATTTTCATTAAATAGCCAATTCCTGTACACTTTGGGCATGCACCAAATGGATTATTAAATGAAAACATTCTAGGTGTTAGTTCTTCAATACTAATTCCGCAATCTGGACATGCATAGTTTGCACTAAATAGTTTTTCTTCTTGTCCGACAATATCAATTATCACAATATTATTTGCTTGTTTTAATGCAATTTCTATTGATTCTGCTAAACGATTGCGAATTTCTGGTTTTATTACTAATCTGTCTATTATAATTTCTATATTATGTTTTTTCTTTCTATCAATTTTTAGGTCATCTGATAACTCTACCATTTCTTTATCAATTCTAGCTCTTACAAAACCTTCTTTTTGAAAGTTTTCTATTAATTTTGTAAATTCTCCCTTTTTACCTCTTACAACTGGTGCTAAAACTTGTATTTTAGTTCCTTCTTCTAGATTCATCACATTATCTACAATTTGATCTAATGTTTGCTTTTCAATTTTCTTTCCACAGTTTGGACAATATGGAACACCAATTCTTGCATATAATAAACGTATATAATCATATATTTCTGTAACTGTACCTACTGTAGAACGTGGATTTTTAGATGTTGTTTTTTGGTCTATTGAAATTGCAGGTGATAAACCATCAATTGATTCAACATCTGGTTTTTCCATTAATCCTAAAAATTGTCTTGCATAAGCTGACAGACTTTCTACATATCTTCTTTGTCCTTCAGCATATAGTGTATCAAATGCCAAAGAAGACTTTCCTGAACCAGAAAGTCCTGTTATTACTACCAATTTATCTCTTGGTATTTCTAAACTAATATTTTTTAAATTGTGTTCTTTAGCCCCTTTTATAACAATATTGTTATTCATTTTTTACTTCCTTTTATTATTTAAATTATTTAATCTAAAAGGTAGTATATCATATATTAGTATTATATTCAAGGATTTATTTAGCATATGTTTTATATATATTAAAAAAACACGTTTTTAAAAAACGTGTTTTTTTAATACTACTATGTTTAAATGTATATTCCTAAATAAGATATTACAAATGATATTACTACATATATTGCTTCTATAATTATAAAGTTTTTAAATGCTGTTTTATCTTCTTTTTCTCCGTATAAGTCTTTAATTGCAAAATACAAAAATACAGTTGAAATAATAGAACAAAATCCTGAAATTTCACTTGTAATTTTTGAAATACCTGCACTAATTAATACTAGTAAACTAATTACTTTTGCAATAATTACTGGTAATTTTGCAGTTGTTACTGTTGTAAGCACAGTTACTAATGATTTTTTTGATTTTTGATTCATTAAAAATATAATTATTGATGTTATAACTATTACAAGAACTGGAGCAAGTATTGTTTTTATATATCCAAGTAATGTACTTCCAAATGTTCTCCATGAGAAGTATTTAAAACTAATAGAACCAAGTAGGGCTGCTACTGTCCATATTATTACAAGTATAATTGCTGTTTTAAAATTTTTATTAGATGAGTCATTTGCAATTTCTTTAATTTTTCCAAGTGGATTTTTAAACATTTCTGTTATAAATCCTTTTGTCTGTTTTGCATCTTCTTTTACATTTACATTTTTCATACTTTCTTTTACTTGTTTTACAGTATCTACTGTTTCGTTTTTTAATTCTTCTGTTGATGCAGAAGCTTCTTGCTTAATTTCATTTTGGTCTTGATTTTGATTTTCTTCCATAATACATTCTCCTTTTATTTTTATATTTATGCTAGAAATTTAATAATAATTTCTATTACATACAAATTTAATTTATTTTATTTATAATATACTATTATTTTTAAATAGTCAAGCTTTTAATCTCCAAGACATATTCCAATATTTCTTGCTGTTTTTACTAAATCATCATCCATTGTAACTACTCTTACATTGCTATTTGTTGTTCCTCCTTGTACTGCACCTAATTCTTTATTATCTCCTACTACTTCTTCTAAAGGTACATAGTCTAATTTTCCATTTTTAAGTACAGTAAGTACTCCAAATTTTTCTTCTAAAGCAAGTTCCATTGCTTTAGAGCCATATTTTGTTGAAAGTACTCTATCATATGCAGTTGGTGTTCCACCTCTTTGCATATAACCTAATACTGTACATCTTGATGTAAGTCCTGTTAATTTTTCTAGTTCTTTTGCTACTTTTTCTCCTGCTCCTCCTAGTTGTACATTAATTACGCCTTCTCCTCCATCTCTTTCATTTTTAGTTGAAATATTACCTCCTTTTGGGAATGCGCCTTCTGAGACAACAACAATTGAAAAGTTCTTTCCTATTTCTTGTCTTCGTTTTATTTTTTCTGCAGCTTTTTCAATATCATATGGAATTTCTGGTATTAATGCTACATCTGCTCCACCTGCTATTGCTGATTCTAATGCAATCCATCCAGCTTCTCTTCCCATTACCTCTAAAACCATAATTCTATGATGTGTTTCTGCTGTTGTATGAAGTCTATCTATAGCCTCTGTTGCAACAGATACTGCTGTATTATATCCAAAGGTAATGTCAGTACATGCAACATCATTGTCTATTGTTTTTGGTACACCTATTATATTTAAGCCTTTAACACAAAAATCTCTTGCTGATTTTTGTGTACTGTCTCCTCCTAAAGTAAATATACAGTCAAATTCATCTTTTCTAACATTTTCAACACATACATCTGATAAATCTTTATATACTACCTGTCCATTTTCTTCTTGTTTATATTTAAATACATTTGCATTTGTTGAAGAACCTATAATTGATCCTCCTTTTGCAAGAATACCTGATGCGATATTAGTTTTATCTAATCTAATAAATTCGTTATTTAATAATCCCTTATATCCTTCTATAAAACCATAACATTCTACGTTGTGATTTTCTGCAGTTTTTACAATTCCACGAATAACTGCATTAAACCCTGAGACATCTCCTCCATTTGCAAGTATTGCTACCTTTTTTATCATCTTGAATTTCCCCCTTTTTATCATGAAACATTGTATTCATAAATACATATAATTTTTGTATTTAGCTCTGTTTCATCTATTATTTGATTAATTCTAAATAGTTTTTGCCTATTTAATTCTAATTTAAAATTTTTTAAATTTAATAAAATCTTATCACTTATATCCATTCCTACTGGTAAAGTTTTATTGTTATTATCAAAATATATTATATTACTTAATGCTAATATGTTTTCTCCTTGTTTTAGATGTATACGATATAAATTTATTTTATCTGATTTAATATTGTTATTTAATGCATTTTCTGGATTTATATATCCGTATTTCTAATTGATTAGTATTTAATGTACCGATTTGTTGATATGTATACATTAATATCAAATGGTAACTTTATTTTATCTATTGCATGTTCAATTTGTTCTTTTATTTTTTCTAGTTTTTCTTCAAATTCTTCTTTACTTGTATTTTGGTTAATGTCTAGAATTTTCCACATATTTTTTTTATTTTCTCTATGCTTTTTATTTGCTAATGTTTTTATTTTTGTTTTATCTTCTACAGATGTTCCAAAAATATCAAATGTTTCTTCTTTGTTTATTTGTCCTTGAGTAATTGCATCATTTTTTATTTTATTTAACTCTTCTTCTTGTATAGTTTCTTTTTGTATATAACTTAACATATTAGTAGATGCAATATATATACTGTCACACTCTTGTTTTGTTAATTTTTCTTTTTGCATCTTATCCATGTTACTAGCTAATTCTTCAAAATCTTCTTTATAATCAAAAGTTTTTACAAGTACTTGACTTTGAATTTGTTCTGTTTTACTTGAATTTGGAAGACCTAATGTTTCATTTTTGTTTGTAAACTTCCAAAAATCAAATAAATTTTTCTTATGATCATCTATTTCTTTTAAATATTTTTTTGCATTTTCTATTTTTTCTACAAATACATTTAATTTAAGCTGCATTGCTTTATTATCTAATTGTATATTTTTCATTTTTGTTTGTAATTCATCAGTTTTTTTACATATTTGAATTAAATCTTCTATTGTATAAAATTCCTTTTGTAAAAAAGTATTTTTTATTTCTTCTTGTTTTTCTTCTTGTATTTCTTCAATGTCTTCTTGCTTTTGTTTTATTTTTTTTGATTTAAAAAAATATCTTATTTTACCAAAAAATGTTTTTTTGTATTCTAAATATGTGGTAATTTGTTTTTCTAAATAATGATACTCTTCTTCTTTTTTACTACATGTTTTATTTAAATTTTCTAGCTCTTTTTCTTTTGTTTGTATATTTACTTCTAAACTATCATTTTCTTCTTGGTATTTTAATATATCTTCTTTTATTATTTTAGATAGATTATCATATTCTATTATTCTTCCATTTTCTAAAAATTCTAATCCACCATTTTGGCTTATTTTTGTTTCAAATTTATAGAAGTTTGCAAGTTCTGTTTGCATAATAAACAATGCTTTTAGTAATTTATAAAATTTTATTGTTTCTTCTTTACTTTCTAGCTTTATTTTATATGGACTTTTTATTTTTTCATATACATATGTGCTACCAATAATTTGTAGTGACATTTTTTCATTTTTATCATATACTTCATAAATATTAGGCCAATTTTTTGTAAATAACCATATATATTTTTGTATATCGTCCATTTCTGATTTTTTAAGAAAATCATTTTGATAATACTGATAACTAATTGGTACAAATATTTTATGTGATTTATTAGATTTAAAGCTTTTTATTTGTTCTTTTAATAAATAAAAAAAAGCCTCATAATCTTTATCTTCTGTTGTAACTAACATGAAATACTGTTTAGTATATTCATCATAAAAAATTTGCCAAAGATAGTTATGCTCATATTTTACCCTAAAAGGTATTTTATTATTTAATTTTTTTTGTTCTTCTTCTACTTTATTTATTTTATCTATGTTCATTTCTTTAAATATTTTTAAAATTGTTGCATGTTTTATTATGTCTAATTCTGTTTTTGGTTCCATAATGTATGAATAAAAAGAAGAAGCTAATTTATATCTTTCATTTAATGAATCTAACCTATTTTTAGGTGTAAGTAAAATTTGTATGTCTCTTACATCTATATATTTATATATTTTAAAGCTTTCTTCTACATAGGTCTTAGATGGTCTAAATTCTAATGGCATATATTGTGTTAAAAAATCAGGAATATCATTTAAGTCTAGACCAATAAAATCTAGTTTATCTTTTATTTGAACTTCTTCCTTTGTATTTACAGACATATTTTCCTCCCTTTAAAATTACATATTGTATATTGTTATTGCTGCTCATTTTCTTCTTGATTTTGTATGTTTTGCACAATTTCCATGTTATTATTTAATTGTTCATTTGTATTTTGCTTTTTATTAGGCTTATTTACAACAAAACCTGTAAAAAATCCTAATAAGAATACAACAATCACAAGTACTACACTTTTTATTGTTTGTTCTCTATTATATATTTCTTTATCATATATTTTCATAATTTTACCTCTTCTTATTTTTGCTTTATTGTATCATTGTTTTATTATTTCTTCAATATATTTTATTAAAAAAAATTATTTTTAAATGTATTAGTCTAGCTTTTAGCAAGTTTTATGATAATTTATATTATTCTTTATGTTTATTTTTTATTATTTAAATTTCTTCATATAATTGTTTGTAAATTCTGTAATTTTGTATTATTTTTCTAACATAATTATTAGTTTCTTTAAATGGAATGTTTTCTATGTCTTGGCCATCTTCTTTTATTATTTTTTGCTCGATCCATTTATTTACATTTCCTATTCCTGCATTGTACGCTGTAACTGCTAACATGTAATTTCCATTATATTGTTTTATAAGCTGAGCTAAATATTTTGTTCCTAAACAAATATTTTCATCTGGATTATATAATGTTTTATTTTCATTATATTCTATTTGCGTATTTACAGATATTTCTTTTGCTGTTTGATCCATTATTTGCATTAATCCTATAGCTTTTTGATTTGACACTACATCTTCTTTAAAATTACTTTCTGCTTTAATAACAGAATATATTAGATATTTATCTACATTATATTCTTTTGAATATTTTTCTACATATTCTTCATATTTCATTGGATATAATTTTTTTAATATAATTTTATTTAATTTTGGTAAAGAAATAATGGCTAAAACAATAATTATCGCTATTATCATTATTTTCTTAATATGTTTTGTCAAATTTCTTCATCCTTTCTATATTCATTTGTATTTAATGTTTATTTACAGTCATACCAGTTTTTTGCTTCTGATACTTCTACTGTTAGTGGTATTTTAAGTTTAACTGCATTTTCCATTTCTTGTTTTAAAATTTCTTTTGCTTGTTCGCTTTCTTCTTTTGGTGCTTCTAAAAGAAGTTCATCGTGTATTTGCAATATTATTTTTGTTTTCATATTTTCTTGTTTTAATTTTTTATACACATTTATCATTGCAATTTTCATAATATCTGCTGCACTTCCTTGTATTGGTGTATTCATTGCAACCCTTTTTCCAAACTGCCTTACCATATAGTTACTTGAACTAAGTTCTGGAATATATCTTCTTCTATTAAATATTGTTTCAATATAGCCATCTTCTGCTGCTTTTTTACTTACATTTTCCATAAATTTTTTTATACCATTATATTTTTCTAAATATTGTTCAATGTATATTTTAGCTTTTTTTCTTGATATTCCTAATTGTTCTGCTAACCCAAAATCACTAATTCCATATACAATACCAAAATTTACGGCTTTTGCTTCTGCTCTTTGCTGTTTTGTAACTTCAGAAAGTGGTATACCAAATACTTTTGATGCTGCCCATTTATGAATATCTTCACCTTGCATAAATGCTTCTTGCATGTTTTTATCTTCTGAAATATGTGCTAAAATTCTCAGTTCAATTTGAGAATAATCTGCATCTATAAATATTTTCCCTTCCTCTGGTTTAAAAACTTTCCTTAATCTTTTTCCAAGTTCAATTCTAGTTGGTATATTTTGCAAATTTGGCTCTGTACTACTAATTCTTCCTGTTGCAGTAACAGTTTGATGAAAATATGAATGAATTTTTAAAGTATCCTTATTTATATATGGAATAAGGCCTTCTACATATGTTGAATTTAGTTTTACAAGTTGCCTATATTCTAATATTTTTTCAATTACAGGATGCTCATTTTTTAGTTTTTCTAATACATCAACATCTGTAGAATATCCGCTTTTATTTTTCTTGTAAACAGGAAGTTTTAGTTTTTCAAAAAGAACTTCTCCTAGTTGTTTTGGTGAATTTATATTAAATTCTTCTCCACATAGGTTATAAATTTCACAAATTAAAACATTTATTTTTTCTTTTAATTCATCTCCATAATTTGTTAGTTCTTGTCTATCTACATATATTCCATTATATTGCATATCAGCAAGCACTTCTAAAACTGGCATTTCAATTGTTTTAAATAAATTTAATTGTCCTAAATCATTTAATTTATTTAAAGTTACTTCATAAAGTTTTGATATTGCATAAGCATACATTGTATTTTTTTCTTTTTCTTTGTCTTTATTTTCATTTGATGCAATATCGTCAAATAAATTTATCTGTTTTGTTTCTTCTTTTTTTTCATAATCAGCAGGATTTATATCTAAATAGCTTGTTATAATATCTTCTATTGTTTTGTTTTGCGCTGATGGATTTAAAATATATGCTGCAATTTCTACGTCATAATATAAATTTTGTACATTTATTCCCATTTGTTTTAATAATATATAATCTTCTTTTTGTTTATATCCGAATTTTTAAGATGCTATCATCTTCGAATATTTCCTTAAAATATTTTACAAATGTATCTAAAGTTTCTATTTTAAAATAATAAACCTTATCTAATACTATACTTATATTTAAGGCTTTCTTATTTAAAAGACCATATGATGGCTCCTTGCTTGTTCCTAAATAATATATGCATTCTTTTTTTGTTTTAATATCTTTAATAATTTTTTCAATTTTTTCTTTTTCATTTATTTCTTCTGTTTCAAATAAATTTTTATCTTGCACTTTTTCTTTATTTTCTTCTGTTTTCTCTAAATTAAATCTTTCTATATATCTATTAAAGCTTAATTTTTTAAATATTTCTAATACTTTTTGCTTATCCCAATCTTTTACTTTAAATTCTTCTATTTTTTCCGTTATTGGTACTTTTAAATTAATTGTACCCAAATTTTTAGATAGTATTGCAAGTTCCTCATTTTCTTCAAGTTTTTCTTTTAGCTTACCTTTAAGATTAGATTTACCTTCTTTTAATTTTTTGTATAAATTTTCTATAGAAGAATATTCTTTTATTAAATTTAAAGCAGTTTTTTCTCCTACTCCTGGAACACCTGGAATATTATCTGATGTATCTCCCATTAAACCTTTTACTTCTATTAGTTTTTTAGGTGTAACTCCATATGTTTCTATAATTTTTTGTTTATTGAAATTTTCTGTTTCCGTTTTTCCAGCTTTAGTTCTTGGAATTCTAATTGTTACATTGTCTGTTGCAAGCTGAAAATTGTCTCTATCTCCAGATAAAATTATAACTTCTAGTCCTGCCTTTTCTCCTTTTACAGATAATGTACCAATTACATCATCTGCTTCATAACCTTCTTTTTCTATAATTGTTATATTCATTGCATGTAAAATTTCTTTCATAATTGGCAATTGCTGTGCAAGTTCATCTGGCATGCCCTTTCTATTTGCCTTATATCCTTCATACATTTTGTGTCTTTGAGTTGGCGCTTTTAAATCAAATGTTACAACTAGATATTTAGGATTAATATCTTCTATAGTTTTAAATAATATTGCTAAAAATCCATAAACTGCATTTGTATATGTTCCATCTTTTGTCATAAGCATTCTGCTTCCAGCAATACCATAAAATGCTCTATTTAAAATGCTATTTCCATCGATTAAAACTAATTTTTCCTTCATAATTATTATCATTCCTTTCCAAGGCACAAATCTGGCTTAAGACTAAAATTTTACTATTAAATATATATCATAATGAATAGTATAATTGCAAATATGCAAATACTAAGCTTTAATATTTTATCTTTTAAAATTACATCTGTTGGATCTCCCATTGAACTATTTTCTATAATTAAGCTATATCTCATACTAATCATTATTGTAATAGGAATTGTAAATAATATGTACTTTATATTTTTGCTCATATCTAAACACCATAATGAATAAAATATTATTGCAAGTGTAAGACACATATACATATTTTTATCTAAAAATTCTATATTATATTTTTTTAATACATCTCGTGTATTGTTATCTTTAACTTCTATTATTTCATTTCTTCTTTTTCCAAAACCTAAATAAAATGCAAGTGATAACATTGTTAAATATAACCAATGAGATACTTCTACATTAATTATTGCAGCTCCAATATATATTCTAAGTAATAGACTTATTGCTAAAATAGTTACATCAATTATTGGTATATGTTTTAATTTGTAACTATATAGTATGTTTAAAATAAAATATGAAGCAATAATTATACATGTTTTTACATTTGGTTTTATTATAATACCTATTGATATTACAATTATTAATAATATAATTGCAATAATTATTGCTTGTTTTTTTGAAATTTTCCCTGATGCAATTGGTCTTGTTTTCTTTATTGGATGTTTTTTGTCTTTTTCTACATCAAAAATATCATTTATTATGTATACAATTGAACATAGCAAAGAAAACATGATATATATTATAGCAACTTTCCATATATTATTTCCATCAAATAAATTTTTACTAAAAAATATTGGTAAAAATATTAGTAAATTTTTTATATAATGTTTAACCCTTATTAATTTTAATATATCTTTCATTTTATCTTTCCTTCATCTATATCTATTAAATATAAATACATCTCTGCTGCAGCCCACGAATGTGGAACTATAAGTCTTGCTTTATAATAATTTTCATTAATCATTTCCATTTTCTTATAATTTGCTTTTGATGTATAATATTCTAAAGATAATGGATAATTTTTATAGTCAAAATCAACTTTTTCTTTATTATAATGTAAATATGCATATTTTATATATTCCCATCTTTCATCTGAGTAATATATATTTTCATTTGCATCATCTTCAAATTCATCAAACCAAATTAAATTAGAATATGAATCTATAATATCTGGTATTTTATATTTTGAATAGTCTAATCCTAATTTTTTTAAACCATATATTAACCATTTTGTCTGATATACAGGATGATATGATCCATCAGTTATGCCATTTAAGTATCCTTCTTGTGTTATGTTTTTTTCTATTTCATTTTGTACTTTTTCTATAATTGCATTATTTCTGTTTTCTGTAAGGGATGCTAAATACAATACTTGTCCTAAATTATCTAACTCTTTTTCTCCATTTTGCATATCATAAACTTTATCTAAATTTAAAATCCAATTTTCAATTTGACTTATATTGTCTGTTTTTTCTAATACCATAGAAACTATTGCTGCATCTCTATACCATGAATTTTCATATGCTATAAAGTTTGGTTTTGGACCATCTTTTGTAATATTTATCATTATTTCATTAAACAACATTCTTAACTGATATTTATGCTTGTAATTTTCAAATGTTGGTATATTTATTTTTATATTATCTTGTAATATTTCTATTTTGCCATTTTTGTTTATATAAATTCCTTCTTCATTTTCATATATTACAATACTATTTCCATTTATATCTTTTGCATAAACTGTATAATTTGGATAATCAATTTTATCTATTTGTATATTATTTAATATAACATTTCCAGTATTATATTCTACTAATTCATATTTATCATTTTTTCTTAATATGTATTTATCTCTTAATCCCATACCAAATATATAAAACATTTCTTTTTCTATTTTATTTTCTTTTTCTGAAACATTTAATATTATTTCATCATCTATTATTTTTAATTTAAACCATTTACTATTTATTAAAACTCCTGATAAACAATTTGATTTTTCTGTATATGTATAAGAATCTATTCCACTAAGTATAGTCTTTCCTGTACTTAGCTGAATTATTTTTTTATTTATAATATAAAATGTTTCACTTGTACCATCACTATAATATAAATTAAATTTATTGTTTTTTATAAATTCTTCTGGAATTTTATATTCTATGTTTGATAAATCTTTTGCAAAATCTTTTATCCATAAAAAATTACATAATGCTACAATTATTATTGTTCCTATTAATCCGTACTGTACATATTTTAATTTAAATTTTTCACTAATATAATCAAAACCATAAACTATAAATAGTATAAATGCCCATGAATATAATGGTATATATATAATTCCATTATTTGCTCCATATCCTAGAATAACATGTAACACTATTCCTGTAAATATTTGTAATAGCCCTACTTTTGTTATTATTTCTTTTCTTTTATGCAAAATACCTATTATAGCAATAATTGTTAATAAAATTATAATAACCAAACCACTTGTATTTGCAAGATTACTTTGTACATAATGAGGCTCTATATTTATGATTTTAGGTCCTAAAACTAGTGGAATCAACAACTGGTTTAATGAGTTTTGTATTTTTTCTAATAGGTTAGATTTATCTGTCCAATTGCATAAATATTCTATAAAGTACTTACAAATAGGTATACTTACTATTATCATGATTATAGTGCATATATATATTATAACTTTTGTTTTTGTTTTTAATTTTTTTCTATTTTTAATAAACATATCTAGTACTAATATGCCAATTGGTAATATACACATCAGGTTTGCTCCTAATGATAATATTCCAAATGCAATAAAGCTTTTATTATTTTTTAAATAATAATAAAACATTAAAAGCATCATTGTTAAAGTCATAGAATATGTTTCTGGTATAATGTTAAGCCAAATATTTGAAAAAGAAAATATAAAAAGAATGCTACCTAAAAAACAAATTTTTTCTTTTATTTTAGTTTGTTTTAATATTTTATAAAAAACTATAGTTGAAATTACATTAAATATTACTTGTATCATACAGAGCATATATCCATTTATTAGGTTAATACCATTTGACCCATTTACTATACAATTTAATAAAATTATTGGTAGTAATAATGGAAGCATAATAAACCTATATAATGGATGTATTTGACTCGTTTCACTTGATATACTAAAAGCTTCGCTATTTGCTCTATGTACATCAGCGTTAAAATAAAAATTACCTATTTCTCCATATTCATTATATGGTAACACATATTTATTATTTGAAATAAAACATATGCCAATACATGTAACTGCTATAATTATAGATAAAATAATTAAGATTTTTTCTTTTTTATCTAGCTTAATTTTTTTAATAAAACTTCTGTTTTTTACAAAGCTATAAATTATTTCTATCCAACAAAATACTTCATAAGTAAATTGTACATTTTTAGAACTTGTAAACAATTTTGCATAAATTGAAGCAAGTGCAGCTATAAAACTGACTATTAACATTCTTTTAGCTCTTTTTTCATTTTCTTTATTTAACAATGCCAATATTATTATTGTTGCAATTGATATAATTATTATGTTTATCATTTTCTATTCCTCTTTATCTATAATTATTTTTTTATTTATATTTAGTTTATTAAAACTTTTTTAGTACAAACAAAAATACAATACATCATTAATAAAAATTAATTGTTCTTTTTCTAATGTATCCCAGTTTTTTCCTCTAAAATATTTGTCATATACATCTGCTGGCATTTTTATTCTTTCTAAATTTCTATTTGTATAATAATTTATAGCACCAGCATTTGATAATATGTCTCTTACAAGTGATGCTACAAATTTGTTACCGTATATTAATATCTTTTTTATATTGCATTGTGTAATTATTATCTTTGCAAATTGCTATATATTTTATTTTTGTATTATTTTCGTTTTCATATTGTGTTATCCATTCATCTATAATTTTACATTGTCTTTCATCTTCTAATTTAGCTTGTTTTTGATGATATAAAAGTTGCATGTAATTTATTATATTGATTAATGTGTATGCAACTAATATTACAATTAATATTTTGTTTATATACTTTGAATCATCTTTAAATAAATCTTTTTCTATATACAAATACATAAAAATTATTCCAATTAGTGCACCTATATTAAACATCAATCTAGGTACCATAAAACTCTCTAAAGTAATTATATGTGGTGATACAGCACTTGCTATAGCTATAATAATAATTAATGCAATATTTATCATTTCTTTATATTCTTTTTGTTTTATTGCAAAACTAGACAATAGTATTATACACGATAATATTATTATAAATAAACCTTTAGGAAACATTTCGTATGTATCAATTAGAAATGGAAATATGTTTTTAAATATTATTTTAATATTATTTATAACATTAAAATTATTAATTCTTTTAAAAGATGTTTTTGTTATATTTTCTATTACTTTAATTATTATAAAATTTGCTGCAACTACAATACACATTATAGCTATAACTTTTATCATTTCTATTAGTATCTTTTTGTAATCAAATTTATATTTAATAAGTAAAAGAACTGTTACAATAAGTGGAAAAAATGTTATTGTTCCTTGATAACATATTATACTTATTAATAATAACACTAAAGTTTTAATATAATAATTTTTGCCTTTATTTATAAATATGGTTGAGGCTATAATTTGAAGCAATATACTAATTGACATTATAACAGCTTCTGCAAAGTGCAAATTTTCAATATACATAAAATTAAAAACTATACAATATGATATTAAAATTGCAATTAGTTCATTTTTACTATCACTTTTTTTATATTTTAAAATTATATTTTTCAAATATAATACGGATATTGTTGAAATTGCAAGTGATAATATAGTAGATAATAAAACTAAATTATTAACACTAAGTTTTAATATATCTGCTAAATATAAAAGTAAACAAGAAAACAGCCTACCATCTGACAAAAAGTATGCATTAATATATGTTTTATATCCTAAATGCATTATCTCAAATGTATCAGATGAAAAATGTTCGCTTAAGTATGTATGAAATATAATAAGTGTTATAGTAAATATTCCGCAAAATATTAAACATTCTTTTTTTATTTTCTTTATCTTTTTATCATTCATTTGTAACCTTCTTTTAATCTATTTTATCTTTTATTATATATTTAGGTCTTTTCTTAATTTCCATATACATTTTTGAAACATACTCTGATAATATTCCTATAGATAATAGCTGTATGCCTCCAATAAATAATATTGCTGTAATTGTTGATGCATATCCTGGTGTATCTTTACCATATATAATTGTTTGTATAATTATCATTATTCCGAATATTATAGCTAAAATGGAAATTATAAATCCTAATATTATAGATATTTTAAGTGGTGATGTTGTAAATGATGTTATTCCTTCAATTGCATACTTTACTAATTGTGAAAAACTCCATTTACTGTTTCCATCTACTCTTTCTTTATTTTCTACCTCAATGTATAAAACGTTAAAACCTACCCAACTAAAAATTCCTTTTGAAAATCTATTATATTCTTCTAGTGATAATATTGCATCTACTACTTTTCTTTTCATCATTCTATAATCTTGAGCACCTTGTACTAAATCTATATTTACTAATTTACGCATTAATTTATAAAACATTTTAGAAAATATACTTTTAAAAATTGGTTCACCTTTTCTATCTATTTTTTTGGTTGTTACTGTATCATAACCTTGGTTAATTCCATCTATCATTTCTAATATTACTTTAGGATCATGTTGCAAGTCAACATCCATTAGTACTACCAAATCTCCAATTGAATTTGAAAGTCCAGCATATATTCCTGCTTCTTTTCCAAAATTTCTAGAAAAGCTTATTATTTTAACATTTTTATCATTATTTCTTAGCATTTTCATTTTATCTAATGTTTTATCTTTACTTCCATCATCAATAAAAATTATTTCATATTCATATTTTTCTTTTATTTTATCTAATACTTTTTTTGTTTCTTCATAAAACAAATTTATTACTTTTTCTTCATTATAACATGGCACTATTATAGATAATTTTTCCATTTTTTTATACTTCCTTTATTTACATTACATTTGAATTTGTATTTTTATAATAATCTAACCTTATTATTATATATTTATCAGTTTCTATAATTTTCTGATTATCTTGCATTTTCTCTATATCATCTTGAGCATCATAGTATTGTTCATTTGTAGAAATTGTAAAATTATATCCTAGTGAATTAATAAACTTAGTAATTTCTGTTCCATTTTCTTGGAATGCATATACTCCCCATAAAAACACTTGTCTTCCATTATCTGCATTAGCTTTTGTAGATTCTAACTTTTCATTACGAAGAACTGCTTTATATATTAGCGGTTTTGATGGATCGTCACATGTATTTAATATTTCGTTTGCAATTTCATATGCTAAAGCTTTTTCTTGATTATATCTTATATTGTCATTATAGAAATACTGGTTAAGTTGTCTTGTTTGGCGCAGTATAAATATTATTATAATCAATGTTGCAATATTTTTTATTACTTTTTTTTGGCTGCAAACTATAAATATAAATGCTACTAAAAAACTAATTGTTAAATTCAAAGACATATATGCTCTATATAGTATACTACCTTGAAATATATATAATATAAAATTAGAAAATATAATTATAAACATTATGAATATATTACTTATTCTTTTCTTTTTTATTGCTACTATACTATTTAGTAGTACGCATATTATTGATATTATTGCAAAAACTCTAACAGGCAAGTTATTTATAAAACCGTCATATATTTGATAGCCAAAATTATTTATTAACTTACCAATGTTTTCTAATGTTAATCCACTTTTTAGGATAACATTTTCTTTTGACGCATGATTTGTATGTATTGTATTTGTTTTTACTAATACATAATTTACTATTACATTTATTAAATAATTTGTTATTATTCCTATTATTAAGACTATAATTGATGTTACTATAAATTTTACAATTATTTTTCCACTTTGTTTTTCTTTATTATAATTATCAATAAAAAGCATAATGAATATCCATACTATAAATGTTTGACAACATGCTTCATACATTGAAATTGGAAATGCAAGTAACAGTCCTACAATTAAATAGGTGGAAATTTTATTACTATTATAAAAATTTTCGTAAATTACTGTTCCTAATATAATTACCATTAATGTATTTAACATTATAGATAAATTAGTTGGCTGATATATAAAAGATTGATTAATAAGTGGATATGAAATATATGTAGCAGCAAGTATTATGTATAAAGTTATATTATATTTTTCTTTTAATTTTTTCTTTAAAATAGCACATATTGTTATAGCTGTTATTATAATTAGTATTGCAGAAACAAATTCTAGCCAAAATGGTGTAAATTTTGTTATTCCTAATATATTATAAACAAGCCAAGTTCCCCAACGATCTGCTGATAAAATCCATGTTCCAGAAACATACCTATCTAATGCTAAATCGTCTATTCCAACTGAATAATTAGTAATTGCAAATCCATAACTTAAAATAGCTGTTAAAATTATAATAATCATAAATATCCTATTATTTATGAAGTACTTAAAACATTCCTTATATTCATTTATAATGCTTTTGTTTTCCATTTGTTATTCCCCTCTTATTAATACTACATATTCTCCAATTTCTTGCTTTTTAGTATAATCAAAATTTAATTGTTCTAGGTCTTTTTTTAGTATAACAACTGCACATTTTTCTTCTTCATTTATCTCATTTGGAATATTAAAATTATATTTTCCAAATGAACCAACCACATCAAAGTTTGTACCATATGTTGCATATTGTACGGTATTTATAAATTCATTTACATTTGTTTTTGTGTAAAATAAAGTATAAATATATGGTTCTTTAATCTTGTTTGTTATATATACCTTATCTATATCCTCATTTTCTATATATTCTATTACATCTTCTATTCCTGATTCAAATGTTCCGCGTTTTACTTATATCTGTTTTTATATATGTTACCAAAAATAAAATCATTGATATTACATATATTGTTACTATAGTTAATAAAACTTTTTTACTGTTTTTTGCTGTTTCATAAATACCAATTACTGTATAATAAATAATTGGTATTAGTATAATATTAATTCTGTTAATATTAGGCTCACATATAAATAATAATATTACAGAAATAATAAACCATATATTTATTATATTTTTAAAAGTATTATTTACGTTATTTTCTTTTTTACTAAAACTTTTTATAATACCTATAATTGTAAATATTATAGAAAAAGTATAAGTTAAACCATAAAATTTTAATGCATTCCATGGTAGTCCATCATATTGAAGTAATAATATTTTTATTGAAGTTATAAAATTATTTATGCTAATTTTTATAAAATCTACTGAAAAAACTGATGCAATTTCTTGGTAACGATTTGCAGTTAGTCTTGGAATTGTAATTATGCCTAAATTAATTTGTGGCATATCAAATGTATTTATTATTACAAATAATATCATAGGTATTGCAATAATAAAAGATATTAGCAGTGATAGTATTGCTTCTTTTATGTTTATTTTTCTTTTATGTAGCAAAAATATTAAAGTTGCAATTATGAAAAAAGGTAGAAAAAAATATGATGTTCCATAAGAGTATGTGGATAAACCTAATATGGCAAATGCTAAATAATATTGCAATTTGTTTTTATTTAATATTCCATATGTCAGCAAAAATATAGCAATTAACATCATTTCTGGAAATAGGTTTGATTCCAAACCCCATCTGCTTTTCATTATATGCCATGGACAAATACTAAATATAAATAATCCTATTGTTGCAATTTTTTTATTTGTTGTTTTTTTAAGTAATAGGTAAAATAAGACTATTGAAATACATCCAATTATTGCCATAGGTATTCTTACGCTAAATGTGTTTAATCCAAATATTTTAATAAATGGTATCATTAAGTAAGAGTATAATACATTTTGTCCGCTTCCCCAAGCTATAAAATGTACTGGAAATGAATTTCCATGTCTATCTATTCCATAATTTGCAATACTATAACTTTCATAACCTGCTGATGCTTCATCTGCATTTAGTCCACTTGGAAGATATTCAATTCCAATTAGTCTTACTAAAAAACCTATTAATATTATAAAATAAGCTATTAATTCATATTTATTTTTTTTAATCCATTCTTTTTTTATTATCTTCATTTAACATATATACTCCATTATTTTTTAATTTTCTTTTGATATTTATGATTAAATTCAATTTTATATTAATTGTTTTTTAAATCTTCTGCTTTATACAAATTATATCCCTCATATCTATAACTTGCATCAATACCTTTCATATAAACTTCTCTATCATTTATTTTTTCAGTTAATGCTTCTTTTAACAAAAACTTTATTTCTGTATTTTTAATTGGACTTCTTTCCATTGCTAGTAAATAATCTTCTTTATCTATTTTACTCCAATCAATAACTTTACCAAGTTTCTTTTTTAAAATCATATCAAGCCATATTCTTGTACTTCTTCCATTTCCTTCTCTAAATGGATGTGCTATATTCATTTCAATATATTTTTCAACAATTTCATCAAAATTTGTTTGTGGCATTTTATCAATATTTTTCAAGGCATCTTCTAAGTACATGCTAGATGCAAATCTAAAGTTATTTTTTGCAATGTTTTCTGTTCTAATGTTTCCTGCAAATTCATATATATCTTCGAATAAGTACTTATGTATTTGAGATAATCCTTTAAAAGTTCCAACTTCAAATTCTTCTAATTTTCCAGTTTCAAATAATTCTATTGCTTTTAATTTTGTTATTCTTTCTTCCT
>CANRMR010000003.1 GCA_947631785.1 uncultured Clostridia bacterium
TTTCCCAGTAATATTTATTGTAACATTTTTTATATCTTATGTCAATATCTTTTTTCGATTTTTTTCTATGTTTTTTTGCATTTTTACTGCCTTTTATTATAATAACATATTTTTAAGATAAAATCAATGTTTTTTCCTTGGTAATTTTTGGAATAGTGTATCACAAAAATAAATCTTAAGACTCTATTCTTAAGATTTATTTTTGCTTTCTTTTTTACATTTTTGTAAGTAATTTAAAAAAGTCTACTATTAATATACAGTTTATTATACTAAATGCAATTCCAAGTATTATAAACACTGACATCCATTTGGACTGTTTTAAAAATTGTATTATTTTATTTTTATGCTTTGTCCCACATTCAATTGTTCCTTTTTTTGAATTATACCTAATATTAAAAATCTCATCTTTTGCATATTCCATTTTTATTCCCCCTTTATACTTCTATAATCATATATATTCTGGGGAATAAAATTTATTCTTAATTTAATATTTTTCTTTAAAGAATCGTACGACATGTTTTTTCTTTATTTTAAATTTTGTTTTATTTCTTGTGCTAATTTTTCATTTATTCCTTTTATTAATGTTAATTCTTCTATTTTTGCATCTTTTATTTTTTCCACACTTCCAAATTTTTTTAATAACTCTTGCTTTTTTACTTCTCCAATTCCTTTAATATTATCTAATTTTGATTTTTGCATTTCTTTTTCTCTTAGCTTTCTATGATAACTTATTGCTACATTATGTACTGTATCTTGAAAATGTGTTATTGTTTTTATTAAATCTTCTGATAGTTTAAATTCTTCTTTTTCTTCATTTATTAATGCTCTTGTTCTATGTTTATTATCTTTTACCATTCCTAAAACTGGTATATTTAAATTATATTTTTGAATAGCCCTTTTTGCTGCTCTTATTTGTGTTATTCCACCATCTACAAAAATTGCATCTGGCAAGCTTCCAAACCCTTCATTCGTATTTTCTAAAGAATGTTTTAGTCTTCTTGTAATTACTTCTTCCATACATTTTGGATCATCTTGTGAAAAGACTGTTTTTATTTTAAATCTTCTGGATAAATTTTTATTTACTTTTCCATTATACAGTACGCTCATTCCTGCTACCATATATTCACCAGAAATATTTGATATATCAAATGTTTCAATTTTTTTAGGCAAGTGCTCTATTTGCAAAATATTTTTTAATTCTTTTAATATATTTGTTTCTTCTTTTCCTCTATTTTCTAATGTTACTTTTGCGTTATTTTCGGCCATTTCTACAAATCGAAGTTTTTCTCCCTTTTGTGGTGATTTTATCTCTACTTTTTTTCCTCTTAAGTCACTTAACCATTGCTCTATTACTTCTTTTTCTTCTAAATTTTCTTTTATCATTATTTTAGCTGGAATATTTTGATTATTCATATAGTATTGTTTAATAAATCCAGATATAGTTTCTTCATTATCCATTTCTTCTAAGTTTTCAAAGAAATAATGTTCTTTTCCTATCATTTTACTTCCACGTACAAAGAAAATTTCAATACATACGAGTAAATCATTTTTAGCAAGTCCAATTACATCAATGCTATTTTCTGATATGTTTGATACTTTTTGCCTTTGCGAAATTTTCTCAATTGCAATTTTTTTATCTCTTAAATATGCTGCTGTTTCATAATCTTGTTTTTTGGATGCTTCTTCAATTTCCTTTGTAAGTTTATGAATTAAGTGTTCTGTTTTTCCCTCTAGCCATAAAATAATTTCATCTATTTGCTTTTTGTATTCTTCTTTTGAAACATATCCCATACAAGGTGCTAAACATTTTTTTATATGATAGTTTAGGCATGCTCTTGTTTGTGATTTAAAATTTTTACATTGTCTTATTTTATATTTTTGCTTTATAAAATCTACCATTTCTTTAGCAGCTCCTGCATTAGCATATGGTCCAAAATACTTTGCTCCATCATTTTTAATAGTTCTTGTTATAAATACATTTGGATAATCTGATTTGACATCTATTTTAATATATGGATATGTTTTATCATCTTTTAGTAATACGTTAAATTTAGGTCTGTTTTCTTTAATCAAGTTACATTCTAATATTAATGCTTCTGCTTCATTATCTGTTACAATATATTCAAAGTGATCAATAAGGGAAACCATGTTCTCAATTCTTTTTGTTTTATTATTTTTTCTAAAATATTGCCTTACCCTATTTCTTAAAACAACAGCTTTTCCTACATAAATAATATTATCATTAATGTCTTTCATAATATATACACCTGGTTTTTTAGGAAGTTTTTTTAGCTCCGCTTCTATATCAAACATAGTATCCCCCCTTTCTCTTATACTATATTAATTTCTTTTATTTTTTCAATAGCTATGTCTGCAAGTTTAGTATACTTTAATTTTTTATCTTTTATTTTTTCAGGCAAGCTTGGTAATATTCCAAAATTTGCATTCATTGGCTGAAATTTTTCGTTTGGTGTTGATATGTAATTAGATAATGCTCCAATTACTGTTTCTTTTGGAAATATAATTTTACTTTCGTTTTTTATTTGCCTTACACTATTTATTCCAGCAACAAGTCCTGAACTAATTGATTCTACATATCCTTCTACTCCTGTAATTTGACCTGCAAAATAAATGTTATTATTCGTTTTTAAATTATATGTTCCATCTAATAATTTACTAGAATTAATGTAAGTATTTCTATGCATTACTCCGTATTTTACAAATTCGGCATTTTGCATACCTGGTATTTTTGAAAATACTCTTTTTTGTTCTCCAAATTTTAAATTTGTTTGAAAACCAACTAAATTAAATAGATTTCCTTCTTTATTGTCTTGCCTTAATTGTACCAAAGCATATGGCCTTTTTCCTGTTCTCGGATCAGTAAATCCTACTGGCTTTAATGTTCCATATCTTAAAGTATCTATTCCCCTTTTTGCCATAATTTCAATTGGCATACATCCTTCAAATATTTCTTTTTTTTCAAATTCATGCAAGGTTGCAACCTCTGCATTAACAAGTTCTTTCCAAAAGTTTTCGTACTCTTCTTTATTCATTGGAAGATTTATATAACTTTCTTGCACATTTTCTTGTATTCTTTTTTTCCAGTCGTCAATGCTTTCATCTTTTAATCTTTCTTCATCATATCTATTACCCCAAAATGCAACATCAAAATTAATGCTTTCCTTTGTTACAATTGGAGCTGCTGCATCATAAAAATAAAGCTTATCTATACCAGTTATTCTTGCAATTTCTTGTGCAAGTGAATCTGAAGTAAGTGGTCCTGTAGCAATAATCGTAATTTCGTCTTTGTTTATTTTCTCACATTCTTGCCTTATTATTTGGATGTTTTCTATATTTTCTATTTTACTTGTAACAATTTTTGCAAATTCATCTCTATCTACAGCTAACGCTTGTCCTGCAGGTACTTTAATGCTATCTGCAACTTTAATTAAAAGTGAATCTAACGCGCGAAGTTCCTCTTTTAATAATCCACATGCATTAGTATGCAAATTCGATTTAAAAGAATTACTGCAAACTATCTCTGCTAAATTTTCATTTGAGTGTGCTGGTGAAAATTTATTTGGTTTCATTTCATAAAGTTTAACTTTTATTCCTCTTTTTGCAATTTGATAAGCTGCCTCACATCCAGCTAAACCTCCACCTATTACATTAATATAATCTTTCATGTTACTCCTTTTTATTACATTGTTAAATTGTGTTTTATTCAAATAAATTCATAATATCTTCTTTTGATAGCTTACTTAAAAATGTTGCTTTTGTATCTAACATATTATCTACCAATTCTTCTTTTCTTTTTTGCAGTTCATATATTTTTTCTTCTATTGAATTTTTTGTAATTAACTTATATACTTGAACATTATTTTTTTGTCCAATTCTATAAGCTCTGTCTGTTGCTTGATTTTCTACAGATATGTTCCACCAAGGGTCATAATGAATAACCATATCTGCACCGGTTAAGTTCAGTCCAGTTCCACCTGCTTTTAGTGAAATTAAAAATACTTTTATTTCTGAATTTGAATTAAACTCTTCTACAAGTTCAATTCTTTCATCTATTTTTGTTTTTCCTGTTAATTTAAAATACTTAATATTTTCTTCTTTTAATTTTTTTTCTATAATTTGGAACATTGATGCATATCCAGAAAAAATTAATATTTTATGGTTTGCTTCTATCGCATCTTTAATAAGTTCAATACATTGGTTTAATTTGCCACTTTCTCCCTCGTAATTTTTCAAAAATAGTTCTGGATGACAACATATTTGTCTAAGTCTTGTAAGTAATGCTAATATTTTAATATGACTTTTTTCAAACCCTTTTTGTTCTATTTCTTCATTTAATTCATTTTTTGCTTGTGCTAAATATGATAAATAAATTTTCTCTTGTTCTTTTGTCATTTCGCTATTCATAATAGTAATTGTTTTATCTGGAAGCTCTGTTAATACTTCTTTTTTTGTTCTTCGAAGTATAAATGGCTCTATTAACATTTTTAGTTTTTCCATTGCATTTTCACTATTTTCACTTACAATAGGTATTTCATATTTTTCTTTAAATTTTCTATAGCTAAACAGATATCCTGGCAAAATATAGTCAAAAATTGACCATAACTCTGCTAAAGAATTTTCTATTGGAGTACCAGTTAATGCGAATTTTGTTTTAGCATTTATTTTTTTTACTGCTTTTGCATTTTGTGTATTACTGTTTTTCATATATTGTGCTTCATCTGCAAGCATATACCTAAATTCAAAATTTTGCTCTTTATACAAATCAATATCTCTTTTTAATAAATCATAAGATGTAATTACTAAATCATATTTTGGTATATTTTTTATTTTTTGAAGTCTTTCTTCTAATTTTCCGCTAATTACTAATACCTTTATTTTTGCTGTAAATTTTTCTACCTCGTTTTTCCAATTTAATGCAAGAGAACTTGGGGCAACCACCAAAGATGGTTTTCTTTCATCTTTTCTTACATTTTCTATATATGCAAGTACCATAGATAAAACTTGTACTGTTTTTCCAAGTCCCATATCATCTGCAAGAATTCCTCCAAACTGGTAATTATCTAACGTTTTAAGCCATTTAAAACCTATTTTTTGGTAACTTCTTAATACATTTTCTAAAGATTTAGGTATTTCAATATTTTCCTCTTTTCCTTTTGACTCAATTTCTCTTGTCATCGTTTTATATTCATTGTTTGCTTGAATTTCTATATTATCAACTTGATTTAAAATTCTGTTTAAATACAAACTTCTATGAATTGGAATAGAAATTTCTCCCTTTTCTAAATCTTCATATGATATATCTAGTCCTGAAATCATTTGATTTAGTGCTTTTACATCCTCGTTTTGTTCTAAATTTATAAAGCTTCCATTTTTTAGCCTATGATATCTTTTCTTTAGTTCATACTTATTCATAATTTCTTTAACTTCTGATGCTTCAATTTTCATTTTACTAAAATCTATTTTTAATAAATTATTTTCTGTTCTTACACCAATTGTTCCAATTTTAGGTTGTCTTACTTCTTTAGTTTTAAAATTTTGTGTAACTAAAACTTCAAATTTATTGCTATATGTTTCTATACTTCTAGTTAAAAATTCATATATATTTTCCTCTTCTACAAGTATTAACCTTTTATTTTCCCTATCTAATTTAAAACCAGTTTTAGCAAATAAATTTAATGTATTTGTTTCTGCAATTACATCTCTTGCAATTTTAACTTTATTGGTTTCATCTAATGGGTTAAATTCTACATCTTCATAACAAAATTTAACTTCCATTAAAATATGATTTTGTATGTCATAATCTAAAAAGAGTTTTACACTTAATTTTTTGGGAATATATTTTTCTATTTTTTCATTATCTATTGAATCCAATAATATTTTATCTTTTATTTTTGGTGCGACAATTGAAAAGAAATTTTCCAAATAATTTTCAGAAAATATAATCTCTTGTGTTAAGTTCTTTCTAAAAACTTCTAATAATTTTAAAGATGTATCTTTAAAATTACCATCAGAGCGATAAAGCTTATTATCTTTTAGAAAGTAAATGTAATCTTTTCCTTCTATTATTTGATATCCCTCGTATACTTCAATATTAGGTTTAATACTATATTCGAATAAATTTATTTTTTTAAGTTCAAATTTTATATCTGGATTATTTGGTGTAAATAAAGTTTTAATAACTATTCCTTCTGTTTCTATTTCTACATATTTATTTTTTAATATTTCAAATAATTCATCAATTCCTTCTTTGTCTAGTACAATAAAACTACTATTTACATTTATTCCATAATATCCATATCTATTTCTAATATTCGATTTTACTGCATCAATTATTTGTGCATATTTTAAAATAAAGTTTAAAATAGGTTTTGCCTCTTCTAAAAAGGCTTCTTCCTCATGTAAAAATTCCAATTTTAAACCATAAGAATAATATTCTTTTTTTATTATTCTATTATTAAATTCTACTATATCTTTTATTTTGTAATATTTTTTATTTGTACCTATTTTAAATTCTACTTTAAGGTTTGTTTTATATTGGTCAATTTTTATTTTTGGTATTATTGTAATTTGTCCATATTCTTTACCATATTTTTTATTTTCTATTTTTTCTGGCTTAATTATATCTTGATAAAATACATTTATTATTTCTTTAAAATTGCTATATTTAAATTCTTCATTTTTGTCTTTCATTTATCTACCTCCCATTCCGGCCTCCGCCACCTCCGGCCTCCGCCGCCTCCTGAGAAGCCTCCACCAGAACCTGAACCTGATGAATATGTTGATCTATATGCCGTATTATATGAACTATTAATAGCATTATTTAGGTGTGAAATTGTAGATAAGTTATATCTAGAATTTGCCATTATATTAAAATATGCATAATTTCCTACAAGTTCTCCACTTGTAATTTGTGGATAAACAATTTTTAGTTGATTTATTACTCTTTCTGAAATTCCAAATGCTGTCGCATATACTAAATATTTTTCCCAAAGTACAAGTTCTGGTACTTCCCTTTCTTTTAAAAGAGAAAAATCTAGCATATATCTTTTTAATCCATTCCATAATTCTTTTTCATTTATTCCTTTTTGTGTAAAACCTGTATATCTAGATGACAATATTCCTGATAAAATTGCATTTATTATAAGTATACATACAAGTATAATACCAATTGGCTTAAAAAACATTACAGATGCAAAAGCTGAAGCTATTGCAATTATAATATATAAAACAGATAGTCCAATATAGTTTGATCCTATATTTGCATCTTCTTTATTATAGTTTTCCCTTTTTATTTCTTCTTTTCCTGCTAGCATGCTTACTTTATCTATGTTTTTTACGAATTTTTTGCTATTGTCTTTAATATATTTTTGTAATCCTTTAATTGTAAAGCTTCCTTCATTAGATACCTTCTTTAATTCGTCATAAATTATTTTTTCACTTTCTGGTAGATCGTTAGTTTCATTATCATTTAATGTTATTCTTATATCTTCTTTTTCTGTATTTTCTGCTTCTATATTTAATGATAATTTCTTTTTTAAACATAAATCTAAAATACTAGCAGAAAGAATTCTTGAAATGTTTTGGTTTATTCCTCCGAAAAGTAAAAATGAAGCATCTGCAGGTGTTGCAGTTTCATCTGGTATTTCTCTGTAATAATCAACTTTATTTTCTGGAACTTTTTTCTTTACTGTTTTTATTTTTTTAATATATTTTATTGTTCTTGTAAAAAACCATATTGAAACAATAATTATTATTATATTAATAAGCACTTCTATTATTTTAGCCATTTGCCTTTTGCCATTTGCTTCATTTGCCCATTTGGTTTCTTCACTTATAATTTTATCAAGCATGCTAGATGAAATTACATTTGTACTTTGAGGAAAAATATTTCCTTTTGCTGCAACCCTTACTTCTAACATTGTTTCAGCGCTTAACTTTTCTACTTCAAATGTAACTTTATTATTTGATGCAACTTGTATAATTCCATTTAATGGTCCATGTGCCCAAACTTTTAAATCTTCTTTATTTTCTACATTACTTGGAAGTGTTATTGTTCCTATAACTTTATTTACTGGTATTGCATTTTGTGTATCTAAAAATTTCCAATAAAGCTCACTACAGTCTGAATATACTTTTACAGCATCTAGTACAGTATACTTAATTTTATATGTTGCATTTTTAGTTCCATCTATAGATACTCCCCATGCAATTTCATACATTCCAGAACTGTTTTTTAATGCATAAAAACAGTTCTTTGTAACATGGTACATTTCTTTATCTATTTTGTTAAATTTTGTTATTTCATCATTGTCCTTTATTTCTTCTACACTTACATTTGTAATTCCCTTATATTTTGATGGATTAATTTCAAATGTTTTAAATAGTGTATTTGTATCTGTTACTTTTATATTCCATGTTTCTACCACATCCATGCTACCATCTTCATTTAAATTTACTTCATAATTTAATTGATTCATTTTTTGACTTCCTGCATATGACGGTTTAATAAATAAAAGTAAAAACATTGCAAAAAATAATATAATAAATAGATATTTTTTCTTTTCCATAACATCCTCCTTATTCTATCTATTTTATTATATTTATGAGCTAAAATCAATACATTTTTTAATTTTATCATGTATAATTTTAGCAGATGATTTTTAAGTAATCATCTGCTTTATATATTTATATATTTTTATTCTTTCTCCGTATTTAAAATTTTTTCTCTATATTTTAATGTTTGGTCATAATTTTGTTTTACTTGTTCATTTGTTAGTGATTTTGTGTATAGTCTTGTTGTGTATACTAGACCTTTTAAATAGTATAAATTACCTGCATAACTAAGAGGGCATGTTCCTATAAAAAATGGGGCATCAGAATTATTCCATTTTTCACATGATAATTGATAACTATCACTTCCATAATATGTGTATCCATATTCTGTTCCATTTATATATAATGTCAATTTATCTACTTTTTTATTATCTATTGTTTCAGCTTCAACCTCATATACTATTGTTAGATATACATCTGTATTTAACTGTATTATATCTTCTATTACTTCATCTGCTATTACACCTCCATAACTTATTGTTGATAATTTTTTTCCTGTTCCTACATATGAACTGCTTGAATATAATTTTGCTATTGCTTTATCAATACCAAAATAAAATCTCATACTGTCCGTCATATTATTTTGTTTCAAATCATGCATTTTACAAAATAATCCTGTGGACATATCATTATTTCCATTATTGTTATCATATCTTAATCTGTCTAAATTCATATATATTTCAAATGTAAATCCTTTACTAAAATCTGCATCTTCTTTTTTTAGTTCTAAATAGTCTCCATCTCCATCAAATTTTAATGCCATTTTTTCTTCATTATATGTAACATCACCTCGTTTTGTTATCCCATCCCAATTTCCATTTTTTAGGTTCGATGCATCTATGTTTAATGGTAAATTATCTGTTACTGCTACACTATCTTTATAATCTAATTTGTCATATTTTCCTTCTTCTAATTGTACTATTTCCTTTGTTTTATAATTTACTACCCAATTGTATTTTATTTCTCCATAATCTTCTGTTTTAGTTCCTTTTGCTATATAATTCCAGTTTGTTCCATATTCCTTTTTATCTGTAAATACCATATTCCAATTTTCACCATTGTATAAATTTTGAGTTGTTAGTTCTTCTCCTAATTTTTTAATACTATTATCATTTGTTGTTTCATGCATTTGGTATAATAAAATATTTTGTTCTAGGTATTCTCTTTCACTTGCAATGGTATATTTATCTACTGCTTCTTTGCTTTTTTGAAATATTCCATTTTGTCCTAGTGCTAGGTTTAAGGATACGCCTGCTAGGATGATTAAGATTATTACGGTGATTATTAATGCAACTAATGTTATTGCTGCTGGTTCTTGGGCACGGTACCCCATGCCCCTACGATTATTTGGGTTTGTCTTTGTAGCATTTGGGCAGACAGGGGCGTCTGCCCCTACACCTATATTGTATTCCGTTGTAGAATTTGGGCGGACAGAGGCGTCCGCCCCTACGGTTTTATTTTCTTTTAAAAGATATCCTCTCTCTCTCTCTCTCTCTCTCTCTCTAGAGCGGCAAGGTTTTCATGTTTCATTTGTTTTCCTTCTTTCTTTTCTTATTTTTTATTTATTTTATATCATAACAAATTTTATTTTGCAATATTGGGAGAGAAATTTTATTTTGAATTTTCTATCAGTTTTATTTTGATATTTATTAGGATATGTCTCTGTAGATGGGCAGACAGGGGCGTCTGCCCCTACAATTATTGTATTCCTTTATGGTTTTTGGGCAGGTCAAGACCTGCCCCTACATTTGAATTTTTATTTATGAATTATACTTAATAATTATTTTGAAATTTTCTTGTTTTGTATATTGTTTTTCCAAATTTTATTTCGTTTAGTTTCTTTTGCACTTCTATTATAAATATTGGTGATATTGATATTAGTATTGTGTATATCCATGCTTTTGCATTTAATGTACTTAGCATAAATATTTTTGCAATTTGTGGAATTAGTACTACTCCTATTTGCAAAATTGTACCTAATATAAATGCTCCTATTAGGTATTTGTTATTTTTTATTCCTACTTTAAATATTGATTCTTCACTTTTAATATTAAAGCTGTGTACAAGTTCTAACATTCCAAGTGTTACAAATGCCATTGTTCTTCCTACTTCTAATGAATATAAATTATTTCCTATGCTAAATGCAAGAAGTGTAAGCATTCCTATCATTGTTCCTTCTATTATTATTTTTCCCCATAGTCCATCTGCAAATATTCCTTTGTTTGCTTTTCTAGGTTTTTTATGCATAATGTCTTTTTCTGGTGGTTCTAGTCCTAATGCTATTGCTGGAATTGAGTCTGTAACTAAATTAATCCAAAGTAGTTGTATTGCAAGAAGTGGAGTTTCTAAACCTAAAAGTAAGCCTATAAAAATTGTTACTATTTCTCCTACATTTGTTGCAATTAAAAAATGTATTGCTTTTTTTATATTATCAAAAATATTTCTTCCTTGTTTTACCGCTTCTACAATTGTTACAAAATTATCATCTGTAAGTATCATATCTGCAGCGTTTTTTGCTACGTCTGTTCCTTTTTTACCCATAGCAATTCCAATATCTGCATTTTTTAGTGCTGGTGCATCATTTACTCCATCTCCTGTCATTGATGTAATAGCACCTGTGCTTCTAAATGCTTTTACAATTCTTACTTTATGATTTGGAGAAACTCTTGCAAATACACTGTATTTCATTATATTTTTTTCTAAATCACTTTGTGATATTTTATCTAATTCTGCTCCAGTAATACATAAATCGTTTTTTTGTAAAATTCCTAAATTACTTGCTATTGCTCTTGCTGTAACTATATTATCACCAGTTATCATAACTGTTTTTATTCCTGCTTGCTTGCAAACTGATATTGCCTCTTTTACACCTTCTTTTGGTGGATCCATCATTCCAATTAAACCTACAAAAATTAAGTTTTGTTCTACTGTTTCAGATTTTATGTTTGTAGGTAAATCTTTTACATCTAAATATGCAACACCAATTATTCTTAATGCTTTTTGTGCCATACCATCATTTTTATTTACGATTCTTTCTTTATCATCTTTGTTGCATAAATAAATATCTCCATTTTCAAGATATTTACTACATCTTTTTATTAGCTCATCTGGTGCACCTTTTGTAATTATTCTGTATCCCCCTTCTATTTTGTGTATTGTCGTCATTAATTTTCTATTAGAATCAAATGGAATTTCATCTATTCTTTCTTCTTTTTCATAAATTTCATCTTTATTTATATTTTTGTTTAATGCTTCTTGAACAATTGCAATTTCTGTTGGGTCTCCTGTAATTTTTAGCTTTCCTTTTTCCTTTTCTATGTAACAATTTGTACACATACTACCTAATTTTAAAATAAAATCAAAGTCTGCAGTTCCAAATGGAGTTGTAATTTGCATTACTTGCATTTCATTTTTAGTTAGTGTTCCAGTTTTGTCTGAACAAATTACGCTACTACTTCCAAGTGTTTCTACAGCTGGCAATTTTCTAATTATAGCATTTTTCTTTGCCATTTTTGTAACCCCAATAGATAACATTATTGTAACAATTGCTGGTAAACCCTCTGGTATTGCTGCAACAGCTAATCCAATTGATGTCATAAACATTTCTACTATTGGTATTTTTTTGAAAATTCCAATTAAAAAAATAGCAATACATATAATTAAACATACAACACCTAATGTTTTTCCTACTTGCTCTAGTTTCTTTTGAATAGGAGTTTGTGGTGATTCTTCTTCTATTATTAATTTTGCAATATTACCTACTTTTGTATTCATCCCAGTTTCTGTTACAATACCTGTTGCATGTCCGATTTGTTACTATTGTTGTCGCAAATGCCATATTTGTCATATCTGCAATTTGAGCATCTTCTTTTAAAATGCTGTCTGCATCTTTATTTACTGGAAGTGTTTCACCAGTTAATGTAGATTCTTCTATTTGTAAATGATTCATTTCAATTAATCTACAATCTGCTGGTACAAAACATCCTGCTTCTAAAATTACAATATCTCCTGGCACTACATCTTCTGATTTTATACTTATAATTTTTCCATTTCTTTTTACTGTTGCTCTTGGTGCTGACATATTTTTTAGGGCTTCTAACGATTTTTCTGCTTTGTTTTCTTGAATAAGTCCCATTATTGCATTTAAAACAACAATTGCAATTATTATAATGGAATCTAAATAATCCCCTGTTCCTTCTATTTTTGCAACTACTGCAGATATAATAGATGCTATCATTAAAATGATAATCATAAAATCATTAAATTGTTTAAAAAATTTAATTAAAATACTATCTTTTTTCTTTTCTTCTAGTTTGTTTTTACCATATTTTTCTTTTCTTTTTTTTACCTCATTTTCATTTAAACCTATTTGTATATTGGTTCCCATTTTTTTGCACACTTGCATCTTGTCCATTGTATGCCACATAAATATCACTCCTTTGTGTTTTATTAATATTTATGCTTAAGTTTTGAAATTTATGCAAAAAAATAAGAATCTCTAAATAAAATATAAAGAGATTCTTGTTTTTATTCTATTCTAAAATAATTTGTTCTTCTTCTATGTAAGCATATTTTTTTGGTTCTTCTTCTTTTTCCATTTCTTTTACTATATTTGCTATTCTAATTTGAGGTGCCTCTATTTTTTCTGATGCAATTATTGCTTTTTTATTTCCTTTTGCTCCTGCATGTGCAAGTCCTCTTAAATTGCCTAAAACAATTATATTATCTCCTGCCATTACTTCTGATCCTGCATTTACATCCCCTAGAATAACTAAGCTTCCTTCAAATTCTATCTTTTGCCCTGAACGAAGAGAGCCTTTATAAAATTTTGTCTCTGAAATTTCTATTTCACGATTAAATACTTTTTTTATACTATATAATCCTAAATCCTTTGGTGTATCAAATTTTATTTCTACATCTATTTCCTGCTTTATAATAGATTTTATTTCCTCTATTTCTTTGCTTTTTAATACTTTTCCTGTTACAAGTATTGGTGTCTTTTCTTCTTTATATAAAATTTTTAATTCAAGCATTTTCTTTTTTAACTCTTCTAATATTTCTTCTTGTGATACCTCTTCTGCTATTGTAATTATAATTTCTTCTTTGGTTAGTTTAATACTAATACAATTTTTCATTTTTTCATCCTTCCTTAAGAAATTTATAATTTTAATTTGACATCTCTACATATGGAACTGCTGTTATATCTTCATTAATATTAGATGAGTTCATTCCAAAGTATTCTGCCATTATTTCTCTTGTAACTTTCCCTGTATATCCTCCTGTTGCACCATCTTCTATCATAACTGCTACAGCAATTTCTGGATTATCATAAGGTGCAAATCCAACAAACCATCCATTTGTTACATTACCTGCTTGTGCTGATCCTGTTTTACCAGCGACTTCTATATTAAAATCTTTAAATGTTGCATATGCTGTTCCTCCTGCTTCTCCAGCAACCATTCTCATTCCTTCTAATACTACAGCTAAATTTTCTGGATTAATTTGTATATCATCTACTTGTTCTGGCTCTCCAAGTAATTGTTTTACATGGTTATTTATTTCTTCTTTATCTACTTGTGTTCCATCTGACCTTATAATAGATTTAATAATAGTTGGATTTACTCTATTTCCTCCATTTGCAAGCATGCTTACGTATTTTGCCATCTGAATTGGTGTAAAGCTATTATAACTTTGGCCAATTGAAGCAGATAATGTATCTCCTAAATACCAACTTTGACCTATATCTTCTAATCTAGAGCGCTGTGCTAAATCTCCAGCATTTTCACTAGGAAGTTCGACTCCTGTTTTTACACCTAAGCCAAAATATTTTGCATAACGAGATATAACATCAATACCAACACGTGAACCCATTTCATAGAAGAAATAGTTACAAGAATTTTTAAGTGCTCCTGTAATATTTAGCCATCCATGTCCTCTATGGTAAGATGTGTAATACCAACATACTGGGTTATGTGCAGCTGGATAAATTCCTGTATCATTTATCTTTTCTGTTGCAGTTACTGCTCCTTCTTGCAAAGCAGCAATTGCTGTTACCATTTTAAATGTAGAACCTGGTGCTGACGTTCCTTGGGTTGCTTTGCTATATAACGCTCCTGAATCTCTAATTGTAGCCCAGTCTTCATTACTAATTCCATCTACAAACAAATTTGGGTTATAGTCTGGGTAACTTGCCATTGCTAATATTTCGCCTGTTTTTACATCCATTGCAACTGCTGCTCCATATGTGGAGTTATATACAGTTCCAGTTGCACCATTTCTTAAGTCATTTATACTAGTTTCTAAGGCTTTTTCTGCAACTTCTTGCAGGTTTGAATCTATTGTAAGTACAATATCTGCTCCAGCCTTTGCTTCTTCTGTAACATATTCTTCTGTTACTTGTCCATCAACTGTCATATCTATTTGCCTTTTTCCGTCTTTTCCTTTTAAGTATTTTTCAAATACATATTCTACTCCAGTTTTTCCAAAATAATCGTTCATGTCATAACCATTATTTTTGTTTTCCTCATATTCCTCATCACTAATTCTGCCTACATACCCTAATATATGTGTTGCAAAATTTTCCATAGGATAATTCCTTATTGCACTTACCGAAATATTTATACCAGGAAATTCACTGTTTTTTTCTTTAAATTTTGTAACACTATTTCTAGATATATTATCTGCAATTTTTATTGATTTTGTTGAGCTATATCCTTCTTTACTAATACGGTAACGTATATTTATAATTTTTCTTACTTCTTGAACATCTTCATTTGCAATTTCATATTTATCTTTAAAAATATAAAATGCTTGCTCAGGTGTAGCATCTTCTGGTATATCATTGCTTTGTTCCCATTTTTTTAGTTTTTCTTCATCTGAAAAATCAAAACTAAACTTTTTATCAGATTCAAGATTTAAGTTTATTGGAAATGTATCTGTATATTCATCTCCATTTTCTTCTAATACTTGTATCATCTTTAGGATTTTATCATTTAATTCACTATTATCTAACTTTGTTTTATATAACTCTAAAGAAAATCCCAAATTGGTAGTTGCAATTTTGTTTCCAGTTCTATCTAAAATTGATCCTCTAGCAGCTTTTGTAGTTGCATCTCTTGTAAGTCTTGTATTTGAAGTTTCTCTGTATTCATCTCCATGAACTATTTGAAGATTAAAAAGTTGAATTAATAAAATAATTCCAATTATGTATATTATTACTGTTACAATGTTGAATCTAAAATTTGTATTTGCATTTTTTTTACTCTTCAAATTTTCACCTTCTTTTTTATCAATAATATCTTGTTAATATCTTAGGTTGCTTAAATTGTTCTTCTAAATTATAACCTAACTTTTGTAAAATAGGATATAAAATTATTGTTATTATTACATTATATAATATTTCTATTGTTATTATTTTTATAAAATCTAGTATAAAAATATTGCTTCCTATTATAAATGAATTGATTAAATAAATTCCTAATTCACAAATTAATGTAGAACCTATTACCATTATAATAATTGTAATTCTGCTTTCTTTTGAAAAATTTTTGTCAAAGTATCCTCCTAAGTATCCAATTACACCTAACATAATTGCTGTTATTCCTATTTGATAGCTAGATAGAAAATCTAATATAAGTCCAAATAATACACCTAAAATTACTCCTAACTTTCTGCCTCCAAATAAACCTAAAAATAAAACAAATATAATAAACAGATTTGGTTTTATTCCTCCAATTGTAAACCAATTAAAAAAGTTAGATTGTAAAAGAAATATGAGAAGAAATACTATAAGTGATATAAATATAGATAAAATTTTTTTCATATTCTTAATCATTCCTATCTTTTAATTTTTAATAACCAAAACTGTCTCTACTTTTTCGAAATCAACAGCTGGACTAATTACTGCATATCTATCTGTTACATTATTTGCGTTTACTATATGTTCTATATTTCCAATATGAATTCCTTTAGGGTAAATTCCTCCCATTCCTGATGTTTCTATACTATCTCCTATAATTAAATTAGCATCTGTTGGAATATACATTGCTTTTAATTTTTTTTCTTTTAACATTCCACTACAAACTATACTATCTCGTGATGTAGTTATTGTAGAACTTACATTACTAGCTGTATCAATAATTGTTTGTACTTTTGATACATTTTTAGATACAGATACAACATGACCAACTAAACCTTTATCTGCAATTACGGTCATATTTTCTTTTATACCATCTTCTTCTCCTACATTAATAACAAATAAACTATTATAGTTACTAATGTTTTTATTTATAATATATGCTGGTATAGTAGTATAATCTTTATATTTATCTGTTAAATTAACGTATTCTTTTAGTGTTGCATTTTCTGATTTTATTATTTCTAATTCTCTTAAAGATTGTTCTAATTCACTATTTTTTTGTTTTAATTCATCATTTTCTTCTTTTAAAGTAGCAACTGATGTAAAAAATTCGTCATTACCAGCTAATTTATTTTTTAAATAAGTTAATCCATTTTGAATAGGCATAACAATAGAACTTACTGCACTTTCTACATATGATAATTTTTGTGTGTCTGTATTTGATAAAAATACAAGTATAATTAATAATAAAATTGTTATTATTATTCCAATTACTCCATTTTTCTTTTTATTCACTGTGACCTCCTTATATATTAAAGTTAGTTAAGTTCTATTTTGGATTTTATCTTTTTTTTCTTGAATTAATAAGTACTGTTTTTAGTTTATTTAAATCTTCTAATGTCTTGTATGTTCCTTTTACAACTGAATCTAAAGGATCTTGTGCCACATATACTGGCATTTTTGTCTTTTCTGATATTAGTTTATCTATATTTTGAATTAAAGCACCACCACCTGCAAGTATTATCCCTTTTTGTGCAATATCTGATACAAGCTCTGGTGGTGTTTTTTCTAACGTTAATTTTACTACATCAATAATTTCTTGAATAGAATTTGATATTGCAATTTGAATTTCGGTAGAATAAACTTCTGTATTTTTAGGATATCCTGTTACTAAATCTCTTCCTCTTACTACTATTTTTTGTTCTGTCATCTGTGGTAATACACTTGCAATTTCTTTTTTTATATTTTCCGCTGTCGTTTCTCCAATTGCTAAATTATGTTCTTTTTTAATATAACTTATAATATCTTCATCTAATTCATCACCTGCTATTCTTATGGAATTACTAACTACAATTCCACCTAAAGAAATAACTGCAACTTCAGTTGTTCCACCACCAATATCTACAATAATATTACCACTTGGTTCTGATACATCAATTCCAGACCCTATTGCTGCTGCCATTGGCTCTTCTATTAAATATACTTCTTTTGCACCCGCTTGCAAAATTGATTCTTCTACTGCCCTTTCTTCTACTTCTGTGATTCCTGATGGTACTCCTACTACAACTCTTGGCTTTCCTATTGAATACCTTTTTGCAACTTTTTGAATAATATTTTTAAGCATTAATTGTGTTGCTGTAAAATCTGCAATAACTCCATCTTTTAAAGGTCTTACAGCTTTTATATTTTCTGGAGTTCTACCTAACATTTCTTTTGCTTCTTCTCCAGATGCCAAAACTTTATTTGTAATTTTATCAATTGCAACTACTGATGGCTCTTTTAAAACAATTCCTTTATCTTTTAATGCAACTAAAATATTTGCCGTTCCTAAATCAATTCCAATATCTTTTGAACCAAATGTAAAAAAATCCATTATTTCTTTTCTCCTTTTTTCTTTAAAATACTTTCATATCGATTATCTCCAATTATAACATGATCAATTAATTCAATTCCCATTACGTCTGCTGCTTCATAAATTCTGTCTGTTGCCCTGTAGTCTCCAGCACTTGGTGTTGGGTCACCGCTTGGATGGTTATGTACTAAGATAATTTTTGCTGCTTCCATTTTTACTGCCTCTACAAGTATATGTTTTGGTTCAATTACAGCATAGTTTGTTCCTCCTGTACTAACATCTACAATCTTTTGTACTATGCATTTATTATTTAGTATAATTAATTTTGCAACTTCTCTTTTTTCTGATTTAAGTTCTTGCATAAATAAATTTGCTACATCTTTTGGTGTTTCTATTTTTATTTGCATATTTTGGATAGGCATTGACATTCTTTTTGCAATTTCCCCTACTGCTATTAATTGAATTGCCTTTACCTTTCCTATTCCTTTTATTTTTCTATATTCTTTCATTCCAATATCTTGAAGAAATCGTAAATCATTTTTATCATTCCCTAATTTAAGAATTTTTTGCGCAATTTCTACCGAATTTTCATTTTTTGTTCCTGTTTTAATAATTATCGCTAATAATTCTGAATTAGACAATTTATTTGCTCCATACATTTCTAATTTTTCGTATGGTCTTTCTGAACTAGGTAATTCTTTCATTTTAATTGACATATTTTTTCCTTTCCTAGCCCCTTAAATCCCCCTTAAATTTTACGATAAATAAATATAGCAATTGCCATTCCTATAATACTTGCAATATTTATTTTAAGCATAAGTCCAAATGTAATATTTATAATATTTAGGTCTAATTGTATTGGAGTACTAAATCCAAAATTTTGTCCATATCCAAGCCACCACAAAAAATCTACTTTTGATGCTAATTCTCCTAGAAGTCCTCCAATTACTAATCCTGATAAAATAAATACTATTAATATCCAAATATTTTTATCTCTTGTTGCCATTTGCTTTCACCTCTTTTTTCATATTCCTATTATATATGCTTACATCATTTTTTTCAAGTATATTTTCCCTTTTTCTTTATTTTTATTTGATTTTATGTTATAGTAATTTTGCACATTTTTGTATTAAAATTAATATACTAACATAAATTACCAAATTTAAAATATTTCCTTTTTTATAATTTCGTAGTATAATATTATTAGAAGATTTGCTAAGGAGGTTTTTGTTCTATATGAAAATTGAGAAATTAAATGAAGATAAAATTAGAATTACACTAAACTTAGAAGATTTAAAAGAAAAAGATATAGATTTTCATTCTTTTATGTCTAATTCAATTGAATCACAAGAATTGTTTTTAGATATGTTAGATAAAGCAGAAGAAGAAGTTGGTTTTGTAACTGATGATTATAAGATTATGATTGAAGCAATTGCAATGTCTAATGGAAATTTTATTCTAACAGTTACTCGTATTGTTCCTGAAAAAGAAAATAAAAAAAGAAATAGCAAAGTACATATTAAAAGAAAATGCCCAACTCTTAATTCTAAAAAAACAATTTATTCTTTTGCAAGCTTTGATGATTTTTGTAATTTTTGTAGTAACCTAACAAATTCTGTATTAGAAAATTTAAATTTAATTTCTAAAAATCAGTTACTTTATTTATATAATAATAAATATTATTTAGTACTTGATTGTTTGTCAGATAATATGCAAAATTTAAATTCTTTTGCAAATTTTATTTCAGAATTCGGACATTTTATTAATTCTTCTGAATTATTTGAAAGAAAACTATTAGAATATGGAAAAATAATAATAGAAAAAAATGCTATTGAAACTTGCATAAAACATTTTGCATAAGAAAAAACATAAAAAAAGCTCTTGTAAAAGAGCTCTTTTTATGCATTTTCTTTTATATATTCCACAACATCATTAACAGTTACTATTTTTTCTGCATCAGCATCTGGAATTTCTAGGTCAAATTCTTCTTCTAAAGCCATGATTAATTCTACTATATCTAATGAATCTGCACCTAGGTCATCAATAAAAGATGCTTCTAATGTAACTGCTGTTTCTGCAACACCTAGTTGTTCTACAATAGTTCCTTTTACTTTTTCAAATATTTCTTCTTGATTCATACGTAGCTGGCACCTCCTCTTTTATCTTTTTTTTATTTTTCTATATTGTTTATATTACATGTAATATAAAATGTCAAGTACTTTTTTAATTTTATTTTTCAAATTCTTCTATCATTTTTTCTACCGCTTTATTTTCAACAAATTGCTCCGCTTGTTTTATTGTAAATTCAAATAATTTTTCATCAGAACTTCCATGTGCTTTAACTACTGGTTTTTTTACTCCTAAAAATAATGCTCCTCCATATTCTTTATAATCTAGTTTTTTTGAAAACCTTTTAATTGCTGGAAGTGCTGGAACTGTTCCTATCATAGAAAAAATATTTTTCTTTAGGCTTTCTATTAAATTTCTTTTTACAAGTTTTCCAATACCTTCTACAGCTTTTAGAAAAATATTGCCTGTAAAACCATCTGTTACTATTGCATCAATATCTCCAGAAAAACAGTCTCTTCCTTCAACATTTCCTACAAAGTTAATATTTAGCTCTTCAGACTTTTCTCTTAGCAATTGATATGTCTCTTTAGTAAGATCATTACCTTTTGTCTCTTCTGTTCCTATATTTAAAAGTCCAATTCGTGGTTTTTCTATTCCAAAAGTATTTCTTAAATAAATACTAGACATTTGAGCAAATTGCAGAAGATTAATTGGCTTACAATTTGTATTTGCTCCTGCATCTATAAGTAATAATCTACTTTCATATGCAGGCAAAATTCCTGCAAGTGCTGGTCTATCTATTCCCTTTATTCTTCCTACTAAAAGTGTTGCTCCAGTTAAAAGTGCTCCAGAATTTCCTGCAGAAATAAATACATCTCCTTCTCCTTCTTTTAGCATTTTAAAACCTACTACCATAGAAGAATCTTTTTTCTGTTTTATTGCAACTGTTGGTTTATCCTCCATTTCTATCTGTTCTGTTGTATGTTTAATTTTAAATTTATCTGATATATCGGTTAATTTATCTTTTCCAAATAATTCTTTTACCCTATTATTAATTATATCTTCATTTCCAATTAAAGTTACTTGTGCTTTTATTTGATTAATTGCTTTTACTGCTCCTTTTATTACTTCATCTGGTGCATTATCTCCGCCCATAGCGTCTAATAATATGTTCATGATTTTTCCTCCATTTTTTTCCTTTTAGTTATATGTATTAACGTAGTTATTATTTTATTATTTATTTTTAAAAAAATCAATACTTTTGACTAAATATTCAAAAAACAAGTTACAGGTTAATGGTTTTATATTTAATAAATCTACAAAGGCCATCCATATTTGGTGTAGAGGCGATTTTAATCGCCCGTCACTTTAAAGAACTTGCTTAATAAATATTATGTATAAAAATGTATATAAACTTTTTATAAAATTGTTTTATATCAAAAAATTATATAGGTTATGCCTAACGTTGGTCTTCGGGCGATTAAAATCGCCCCTACAACTCTACATGTTAAACTTTCGATTAGTAATAAAAGCATTATCCTGTAACAAAACAAAAAAAGCACGATTTTTTTTCGTGCTTTTTTTATTTTTATTACTCAATAATTTCAGATACGATACCAGAACCTACTGTTCTACCACCTTCACGAATAGCAAATCTTAATCCTTTTTCGATAGCTATTGGTGTAATTAATTCGATAGTCATTGCAATGTTATCTCCTGGCATTACCATTTCTGTTCCTGCAGGTAATTCAATAACACCTGTAACATCTGTTGTTCTGAAATAGAATTGTGGTCTATATCCGTTAAAGAATGGTGTATGTCTTCCACCTTCTTCTTTAGTTAGGATATATACTTCTGATTTGAATTTTGTATGTGGATTGATTGTTCCTGGTTTTGCAAGAACTTGACCTCTTTCGATATCTGTTCTTTGAATACCTCTTAATAGAACACCAATGTTATCTCCAGCTTCTGCTTGGTCTAATAATTTTCTGAACATTTCAACACCTGTAACAACAGTTTTATTTCTTTCTGTTGTTAAACCAATAATTTCAACTTCATCAGAAACTTTTACAACTCCTCTTTCTACTCTACCTGTTGCAACTGTACCTCTACCTGTAATAGAAAATACGTCTTCAACTGGCATTAAGAATGGTTGGTCTGTTGGTCTGTCTGGTGTTGGGATATAACTATCTACTGCATCCATTAATTCTTTCATTGGAGCATATACAGGATCATTTGGATCTGTAGATGTTGATTCTAATACTTTTAGTGAAGATCCTTTTATAATTGGAATATCATCTCCTGGGAAATCATAGCTTGATAATAAGTCTCTTACTTCCATTTCAACTAATTCTAATAATTCTGGATCATCTACCATATCGCATTTGTTTAAATATACAACAATATATTTAACACCAACTTGTCTTGCAAGTAGGATATGCTCTCTTGTTTGAGGCATTGGTCCATCTGCTGCTGAAACAACTAAAATTGCTCCATCCATTTGTGCAGCACCTGTAATCATGTTTTTAACATAATCTGCGTGACCTGGACAGTCAACGTGTGCATAGTGTCTGTTTTCTGTTTCATATTCAACGTGTGCTGTGTTAATTGTGATTCCTCTTGCTTTTTCTTCTGGTGCTCCATCAATTTGATCATAAGCTGCATATTCAGCTCTTCCTAGTAATCCTAGGTATTTTGTAATAGCGGCTGTTGTTGTTGTTTTTCCATGGTCAACGTGACCAATTGTACCGATATTAACATGTGGTTTTGTTCTTTCAAATTTAGCTTTTGCCATTTTTGAATTCCTCCTTTAATTTTCTTTATTTTTTAAAATTTAATAACTAATTAATTTGCAAATGTATTTTATAATACTTTTATTAATTTTGCAAGTGTTTTTGTTAATTTTATTCTTCTTTTTTAGCTCTTGATGCAACAATTGTTTCTAATATTGATTTTGGAACTTCTTCATAATGAGATGGTTCCATTGAATATGTTCCTCTACCTTGTGTTTTTGAACGTAAATCTGTTGCATATCCAAACATTTCTGATAATGGAATAAATGCATGTATTTCTTGCATTCCATCGGTTGAATCCATACCTTCCATTTTTCCACGTCTAGAGTTAACGTCACCGATAACATCTCCCATGTATTCTTCTGGAACAGTAATTTCTACTTTCATTATAGGCTCTAAAATAACAGATTTTGCTCTTTTACATCCTTCTTTAAATGCCATAGATCCTGCAATTTTAAATGCCATTTCTGAAGAGTCTACATCATGGTATGATCCATCTACTAATGTAGCTTTAAAATCGATAACAGGATATCCAGCAAGTACACCACTTTCTGCTGCCTCACGAATACCTTCTTCTGTTGGTTTAATATATTCTTTTGGAACAACACCACCAACAATTTTATTTTCGAATTGAATTCCTGAACCTGGCTCTAATGGTTCCATTTCTAACCAAACATGTCCATATTGTCCACGTCCACCAGATTGACGAATGAATTTTCCTTCTACTCTTACACTCTCTCTAATTGTTTCTTTATAAGAAACTTGAGGTTTACCTACATTACATTCTACTTTAAATTCTCTTTTTAATCTGTCTACAATTATGTCTAGGTGTAATTCACCCATACCTGCAATAATTGTTTGACCTGTTTCTTGGTTTGTGTATGCTTTAAATGTTGGATCTTCTTCTGCAAGTTTTGAAAGTGCAATTCCCATTTTTTCTTGATTTGCCTTATCTTTTGGTTCAATAGCAATATCAATAACTGGTTCTGGGAATTCCATAGACTCAAGTACAATTGGATGATTTGGATCACATAAAGTATTACCAGTTGTAACATCTTTTAAACCTACAGCTGCTGCAATATCTCCTGAATATACTTTATCTATATCTTCTCTGTGATTTGCATGCATTTGAAGAATTCTTCCAACTCTTTCTTTTTTATCTTTGCTAGAATTTAAAACTGTAGTTCCTGATTCCAATGTACCAGAATATACTCTAAAGAAACATAGTTTTCCAACAAATGGATCTGTTGCAATTTTAAATGCAAGTGCTGCAAATGGTTCTGAATCTGAAGTTTTTGCCTCTGTTTCTTCACCGTCTAATGTTTCTCCTTTAATATGAGGTATATCTAATGGTGATGGCATATAATCAATAATTGCATTTAACAATTCTTGAACACCTTTATTTTTATAAGAAGAACCACATGTAACAGGTACAATATTATTTGCAATTGTTCCTATTCTAATTCCTTTTTTAATTTCTTCCTCTGTTAGTTCTTCTCCATCTAAATATTTCATCATTAATTCTTCATCTTGTTCTGCTGCAGCCTCTATCATTTGAGTTCTAAATTTTTCTGCATCAGCTTTCATATCTTCTGGAATTTCAGTCTCTTCAATTTCTTTTCCAAGGTCATCTTTATGAATAAATGCTTTCATTTTAATTAAATCAACAATACCTTGGAAATTATCTTCTGCACCAATTGGTAATTGTACTGGAACAGGATTTGCTTTAAGTCTTGTTTTTAATTGTTCAACACAAAGCATAAAGTTTGCTCCTGTAATATCCATTTTATTTACATATACCATTCTTGGAACATGATATTTATCTGCTTGTCTCCAAACAGTTTCTGTTTGTGGTTGAACTCCACCTTTTGCAGCAAGTACTGTTACAGCTCCATCAAGAACCTTTAAAGATCTTTGAACTTCAACTGTAAAATCAACGTGACCTGGAGTATCAATAATATTAATTCTATTATCATTCCAAAAACAAGTAGTACAAGCAGATGTAATTGTAATACCTCTTTCTTGTTCTTGAGCCATCCAGTCCATTGTAGCTGCACCTTCGTGAACTTCACCAATTTTATGTGTTTTACCTGTGTAGAATAATATTCTCTCTGTTGTTGTTGTTTTACCTGCATCAATATGAGCCATTATTCCTATATTTCTTGTTCTTTCAAGTGGATACGCTCTTCCTGACATTTATCATTTCCTCCTATCTATTCTATATTTATTTTTATCTTTAATTCAATTCAAACCTAAATTTAAATTAAAATTAGAAGCAAGTATAACTAGGCAGTCAAGGCAAAAAATACCGAAGGCGTACGTTGGTACGTCAAGGATTTTTTGACCGAAGACTAACGACGTTAGACGAAGCTTATAATTTTAATTTTACCATTTGTAATGAGCAAAAGCCTTATTAGCCTCAGCCATTCTATGTGTATCTTCTTTCTTTTTGAAAGCTCCACCATTTGAGTTTATAGCATCTATAATTTCACCAGCTAATTTTTCAGCCATAGTTTTTTCATGTCTTTTTCTACTATAAATAACAAGCCATCTTAGACCTAAAGTTTGTCTTCTTTCTGGTCTAATCTCTAATGGTACTTGGTATGTTGCACCACCAACTCTTCTTGCTTTAACTTCAAGAACAGGCATAATATTATTTAATGCTTCTTCAAAAACTTCTAATGGATTTCTTTGTTCTTTTTCCTTTATGATATCAAATGCATCATAAACAATTTTTTGAGCTACAGATTTTTTACCATCTAACATAATGTTATTAATTAATTTAGTAACAACTTTACTATTATATATTGGATCTGGTAAAACATCTCTTTTGGCTACATATCCTTTTCTTGGCACTATTCTTCCCTCCTTAAATTTTATATTGATACTATTTTTTAAGTATCATAGGTACTCTGAAAAGTATTTTACTTTTCCGTATAGTGCTATAATAATCTATCCTAAATTTAAGTCCCTTAAATTAGTAAGTATTATCAGCACTAATCAAAATTTTAAAACATTGAATTTAAATTTTAATTCGAACTCGCAATTGCATGGTTGTTCAAAGCAAAAGTGGTATATTGCTAGGAAAACAAGCAAAAAAACTTGAGATAGTACGTTTGTACATCGAAAGTTTTTGTGCGACGTTTGACAACGCAAGATGCCGCTTTTCATTTGAACAACCTATTTTTTAGGTCTTTTCGCTCCATACTTAGACCTCGCTTGCATTCTGTCTTTTACTCCTGCTGTATCTAAAGTTCCTCTAATTATATGATATCTAACACCTGGTAAATCTTTTACCCTACCACCTCTAATTAGAACAACACTATGCTCTTGCAAATTGTGTCCAATACCTGGGATATATGATGTTACTTCATATCCATTAGAAAGTCTAACTCTGGCAACTTTTCTTAATGCTGAATTTGGTTTTTTAGGAGTTACAGTTTTTACAACAGTACATACACCTCTTTTTTGTGGTGATCTATTATCTGTTAATCTTTTTTTTCTAGAATTATATCCATGTTGTAAAGCAGGTGCTGTTGATTTTGTTGTACTACTTTTTCTTCCTTTTCTTACTAATTGATTAATTGTTGGCACTTAAATTTCACCTCCTATATAAATTAAAATACCGTTATGGAACAAATTTCCATAACGGTATAATTTTATCATGTTTTATTATATATGTCAATGCTTTTGGCTATTTTTTATTATAATTATCTATCTATCCCTTTTCCTTTATTATTTATTGCACCTAAACATCTTTCATTCCAATCATCTTTATCTTTATCTTCTCCGCTCATCAATTTTGCAACTGTTTTATTTAATTCTTCTTGATTTATGTCTTCACTATATTTTTTTAGAACATTTTTCTTTTCGTCTTTTTCATTTTCCACATTAGCATAATTTTCGGAATTATTATTCTTATTAAATATATTTTTAACTTTCCTTATAATTCTACTAAATATATTATTACTTAATATTTCACCCTCCACTTTAGCATTAATTAATGATTTTGCGTATTTTGCATACTTAGAAATTTTTGCAACTGTATTTTCATCTGCTTGTGTTAGATCATATTCTATAGACATCTTATCGTTTTTTTGACTATTTTCATTATAATAAAACATTTCAATATATTCACTTAGCAATTGAGGTTTGTATCGTAATAAATAACATATAGATGGATCTAATTTTCTTTTAAAATTCCACAATTTAAATTTACTCCATGGCTTGTCAAATTCAGCTTTCTTTATATTGAATAGCTTATCTAACCATTTATTTATATGTAACCCATCATCAATTCTTAAGTTATTTATAATTTCATCTATTCTTCCATCCTTGAACATTTTTTTCTTTTCTTTAAGATTTATTTTTACATTTTTTGAATCTTTTAATTCTTTTCCTGTATATAATTTTGTAGCATTTTCTTTTGCATCTACAACTATTCTTATTTTTTCATCATTTTTCTTAATTGGTAATGTTTTTTCTTCTTTCTTTTTTGTTGGATTAATAATACTGTTTATACTATTTTTTGGATTTATTGTTATTTGTGAATTATTGCTGTTTTCATTTTCTGTTCCTTCTGCAATTTGCTTTGCTAATTCTTCATCATCTTGCTCTTGTTCATCTTTTACTTCTTGTTCGTATTTTTCTTGTTCTTTTCTTTCCTTAGCCTTCTCATTTGCTATTCCTTCTGCAATTTGCTCTTCTTCTCTTTTAGCTTGTGCTTCTTCTCTTCCCTTTGCCATTTGATTTGCTAATTCTTCTTCATCTTGCTTTTTTGCATCTTCTGCTTCTTTTTCATATTTTTCTTGTTCTTTTCTTTCCTTAGCCTTTTCATTTGCTATTCCTTCTGCAATTTGCTTTTCTTCTCTTTCTTTTTGAGCATTTTCTCTTCCCTCTGCCATTTGATTTGCTAATTCTTCATCATCTTGCTCTTGTTCATCTTTTACCTTAGATTTAATTTGTTTATCAATTTCGCCTATTTTAATTTTGAATCTTTTGTAATTTTTTGTTGCATTATTAAACTTTCTTTTTGCTTTATTTTCTATATCTTTATTTTCTAATTCAAGTTCATTAATTGTCTCATTTATTTCATTTATTTTATATCTTAATTCTTCCTGTGATGATGTATTTTTGTTGTTTCCTACTTGATTCATTAATAAGATCTTTTCATTTATTGTATCTATTTTTCTATTTAATCTTTCTATTTTACTATTGTTTGCATTTATTTTTTTATCATTTTCTTTATTATGATTTGTTACAAATTCATTATATCTATTATCTATATCCTTATTAACTGTTTCAATTTCTTTAATCTTTTCTTTAATAAATATGTTCTTTTTTTCATTTATTTTTTGTACTTCTTCTTGTATTTCTTTGTTTTCTCTTTCAATTTTATCTATTGCTAAATCATTGTTTACTATTTTTGTAGTATTATTTTCTAATAAATTTTTTAATAATTTCTTATTGTTTGCTGATTTTTCAATTCTTCCACTTTCATTACTATATTTATATTTAATAGCTTGGTTTCTTAATTCTTCATTTTCAGCATTTATTCTTTTTATCTCTTCATTATTTTGATTAATTTTTATTTCACAGTTTTCTATATTTCTTTCAAAATCTTCTATCTGTTTTAAAACTTTTTCCTGTATACCTTCTAGTATATTATTTAATTCATTTTCTTCCATATTATACCTCCATTTTTTCCTACTTCTTATTTTAACATAATAAGTTACATTTTGCAAGTTTTTTTACATAATTTGATTATTTTAGATTATTTTGTATATATATTCTACAATTTTTGCATAATTATTTATGGTTAATTTTTCTCCTCTTATGTCTAGTGGTATATTTAGATAATTTAAACATTTTATTATATCTTCCTTGTTTGCAAATATATTAGAATTTGATAACGCATTTATTAGTGTTTTTCTTCTTTGCATAAAAGCTATTTTTATTATTTTAAACATTAGCTCTTCATCTATTACATCAATTGGAGGTTTATTTCTTATTTCTAACTTAATAATTTCGGATGTTACATTTGGTTTTGGTATAAAAAAATCATTAGGTACTTCTAAAATTTCTTTTGCTTGCGAATAATAGTATATAGAATATGTAATTGCACCTGTGTTTTTGCCTCCTGGCACTTCACATAATCTTTTAGCTACTTCCTTTTGTATCATTACAGTTATACTTTGTATTTCAAGTTTTTCTTCTAATAATCTCATAATAATTGGAGTAGTAATATAATATGGTAAGTTTGCAACTACTTTTATATTATTTATACCCTTTATTTTTTTTTGATTACTAATAATTTCCCTTAAATTAATCTTTAAAATATCATCATTAATAATTTCAAAATTATCATACATAAAAAATCTATCTTTTAAAATTTTTACCATTTTACTGTCTAATTCAACTGCTATAACCTTTCCTGCTTTTGTTATTAGCTCTTTAGTTAGGTTGCCTAAGCCTGGACCTATTTCTATTATTAAATCATCTTTAGACACATTAGATTCATCTACTATGGTATTTATTACATTTTCATTTATCATAAAATTTTGTCCTAAATTTTTATTTGCAGTTAAATTATATTTTTTCATTAAATAACACGTTTCTTCATATAAATTCATAAATATTATTCCTCTCATTAATTTTGTTTTATTATACATTGTTTTTTTTAATTTTTAAATACCTAAACTTAAATATTTTTTATCTTTACAAAATCAAATTCTTTATGATAAAATATTTAAAATTAAATTAATATAAAAAGTTTGGTGAACCTATGAAAAAAAATATAAATTTTAGAAAAAAAGAAAAAAAATTTGTAGATAAACCTATTCCTGTAAAAAGGTTACGTGCTGTTATGTTTGCTATTTTTATTTTACTTATCCTTTTAATTATTAGGATTTTTTTCTTACAGTTTGTTGAAGGTTCTACTTTAAAGGAAAAAGCGAATAGACAGCAAACTATAAATAAAATAATAAGCCCAAAAAGAGGAACTATTTACGATACAACTGGAAAAGCGCTTGCAATTAGTGCATCTGTTGACACTGTTTCTATTAACCCTATTAAAATTGAAGAAGAAGATAAAGAAAAAGTAGCAAAAGCTTTGTCTGATATATTCGAATTAAATTATGAAGAAACTTTAGATAAGGTAAATAGTACATCTTCTGTCCAAACAATAGTAAAAAAGGTAGAAAAGGATAAAATTGATATACTTAAGTCTTGGATGGAAGAAAATGAAATTACTGCTGGAATTAATATTGATGAAGATAGTAAAAGGTATTATCCTTATGATTCTTTAGCATCACATGTTATTGGATTTACAGGTACAGATAATCAAGGTCTTTATGGCGTAGAACTTGCATGGGATGACATTTTAACTGGTACTGCTGGCAAAATTGTAACAACAGGTGATGTTAATCATGATGAAATTTCTAAAAATGCAAATCAATATGTTGAAGTAGAAGATGGTAGCGATTTGTATTTAACAATTGATGTAAATATACAAAGCATTATAGAAAGATATTTAGAAGAAGCTGTAGTTGAAAATCAAGCAGAATCTGCTGGTGCTATTATTATGAACCCTAAAAATGGAGATATTTTAGCTATGGCAAGCTATCCTAATTATAATTTAAATACACCTTTTGAACCTAACACTGATGCACTAAAAACAAAATGGGATAGTTTGAGTTCTGCTGAAAAAAATATTGAGCTTGGAAAGATGTGGAAAGATAAAAACTTTTCTTCTACCTATGAACCTGGCTCTACCTTTAAAATACTAATGTCATCTATTGCTTTAGAAGAAAATATAACTAAAACGGATATTGCAGGAGATTTTAATTGTATAGGATATCAAGATGTTGCAGGAACCCAGATACATTGCTGGAAAACATCTTCTCATGGATATGAATCATTAAGAGATGCTTTATCAAATTCTTGTAATCCTGCATTTATGCAACTAGGAGCTAGAATTGGAAAAGAAACTTTATATCGTTATTTTGAAGCATTTGGTCTTTTTGAAAAAACTGGTATTGCAATTTCAGGAGAGTCTTCTAGCGCATTCCATGATCTTGAAGATGTTGGTCCTGTTGAGCTTGCAACAATATCTTTTGGTCAAAGATTTGAAATTACACCACTTCAATTAATTACTGCTGTATCTTCAGTTGCAAATGATGGAATTTTAGTTACTCCTAGAATTGTAAAGCAAATTAATAATCCAAATACACAAACTACAGAAAAAGTTGAAACAAAAGAAGTAAGGCAAGTAATTTCTAAGGAAACTGCAGCAAAAGTTAGAAATATGATGGAAACTGTTGTAAGTGAGGGAACTGGTAAATATGGCGCTGTTTCTGGTTACTCTATTGGTGGAAAGACTGGTACATCTGAGCCTGTTTCTGGAAAAAAAGAACAAGGAAATATTGTATCTTTTGTAGCTATATCTCCTGTGGAAAATCCAGAAATTGTAGCATTAATTGCAGTATATAATCCTGGTGGTTCAAATCCAGAAGGTAGCAAAATTGCAGCACCTACTATGTCTAAAATTTTATCTGAGGTTTTGCCTTATATTGGAATGACATCTGATACTGTAAATTCTAATGTACTTACATTAAATAATAGCATTACACCTTCATATATCAGTATTCCTAATGTAATTAACAAGACTGTAACAGAAGCTGAAAAAATGCTTTCAGATGCAGGTTTAAAATCTGTTATTTCTACATCTGAAGATAAAAATGCTACTATTGTAAAAGAGCAATATCCAACAGCTGGCACAGAAGTTCTTAACAATTCGTCTGTTTTATTATATACTGAACAAAATAATATTCGTACTTCTGTAACTATTCCAGATTTAATAGGGCTTAACCTATCTAGTGCAAGAAGTAAGTTAAATGAAAAGAACTTAAATATTACATATGAAGGATCTGGCAGTGTTACAAGTCAAAGTATTGAAAAAGATACTACTGTCGAAGAAGGTACGATTATACATGTAGTATTAGAATAAAAACAACATTACTAATAATCATTTATCATTATTTATAATATAAAAAGGAAGGTAAACAAAATGTTTGAAAATATTATTGTAAAATATATAGTGACTTTATTAATTAGTATGACACCTATTATTGAACTAAGAGGTGCAATTCCAATTGCTGTTGGAGCATTTCATTTATCCTATATTGAAGCATTTTTAATTAGTTTAATTGGAAATATTATTCCTATTTTCTTTATTGTAAAATATATACGTCCATTATTTGATTTTTTTGGAAGATTTAAGCCATTTAAAAAGATTATTGATTGGGCATCTGAAAGAGCTACAAAAAAAATAGCAGAAAGCGAAAAACTTCAAAATTTTACTGCTATTGGATTATTTCTTTTTGTAGCTGTTCCACTACCTGGTACAGGTGCATGGGTTGGTTCTTTAATTGCAAACTTTTTAGATTTGCCACTTAAAAAAGCTTTTTTCCCACTTGCTGCTGGTGTACTTACTGCAGGTATTATAATTTTAGCAGGTACTGCTGCAGCTAATGGTGGTATTTCTTACTTAATGCAACATATATAGTAATAAGGACTTTAAAATATTATTTTTTAATATTTTAAAGTCCCTTTATTTGCTTCATTTTCTTATATCCCATATATATAAATAACATGTGGCAAAGTCACTTTTTTATTTACTAGAAGTTAAAGTTTTATATTCTAAATAATCTTCTACTGCAAGCTTAATTATTGTTGCAATTGGTACTGCTAAAAACATGCCTAATATTCCAAAATATGCTCCTGCAATAGTAACAGAAAATATTACTAAAATTGGACTAATTTTTAATTTATCACCTAAAATTTTAGGATTTATAATATTTGCATCTATTTGTTGCAAAATAATTACTATTATTGCAAGCCAAATTGCTTTTGGAACTCCTCCTGTAAATATTGTAATAATTACAGATGTTGAAACACCAACGATTGCACCCAAATATGGAATTAAGTTAGATATTCCAATTAACACTCCTAGTAATACAGCATATTTTACTCCTAAAATAAGCATTGCAATACTTGTTAAAAATCCAATAACAACTGCATCTAGCAACTGTCCAGATAAAAATTTAAAAAATACCGCATTTGTTCTTTCAAAATACATTGCTATATTATCATAAGTTTTTTCTTTAAATAATGCTTTACATGCTTTTTTAATAAAATTTAATATTTGATTTCTTTCTGCTAATACATATATTGATATTATAAATGTTACAAACACATCAAAAATAGTATTCGCAGCACTAAATACTCCTTTTATATATTCTACAATTTTATTTTCATCTATATACTGTGCTATATTTATATTTTGTATTTTTTCTATTATTTCTTTCGCGTTTATTTTATTCCAAATAGAATCTTCTGGCATATTTTCTAAACTATCCTTTGCGGATTTATAATAATTTGGTAGATTATTAATTAAATCTCCAACATTTTTTGAAACTGTTGGTACCACAAATTGAATTAAAATTGCAATTATCAAAATTGCAACTACATATACAATTAGTATAGATAATGTTCTACTTGATTTTTTTATCCATTTGTTGTTAATTTTTTGCAATGCTTTTTCTACCTTTTTGCATGGTAAATATAATATATATGCAACAAATACACCCATTATAAATGGCATAAGTATTGAAAATAATTGTTTAAACCAATTTGTTATTTCTGAAAAGTTATCTAGGGTTTTATATACTACAATTACAGCTACTGCAAATATGAACCAGTATAATCTTTTTCCCCATGTTCCATTTTTTTTCTCCATCTACTTGCCTCCTTATTTAAATTTCTAATTCTAGTCCTACTGGGCAATGGTCACTACCCATTATTTCTGCATATATATTTGCTTCTTTTATTTTATCTTTTAATTTATCAGAAACAATAAAGTAATCTATTCTCCACCCTATATTTTTTTCTCTTGCCTTTCCCATGTATGACCACCAAGTATAAGCATCTACTTTTGTAGGATATAAATATCTATATGTATCTACAAAGTTACTGTTTAATAATTTAGTCATTTTATTTCTTTCTTCATCTGTAAATCCAGCATTTCTTCTATTTGTTTTTGGATTTTTTAAATCAATTTCTTCATGTGCTACATTTAAATCTCCACACAAAATAACTGGTTTTTTAGTATTTAATTTTATAAGATATTTTCTAAATTCATCTTCCCATATCATTCTGTATTCTAATCTTTCTAATTCCCTTTTAGAATTTGGTGTATAGCAATTTACCATGTAAAAATTTTTGAATTCTAAAGTAATTACCCTACCTTCTTGGTCATGATCATAAATTCCAATTCCATAAAAAACATTAATTGGCTGTTTTTTTGTATAAATTGCAGTTCCAGAATATCCTTTTTTTTCTGCACTATTTAAATACATGTAATATCCTTGCATATTTATATCTGCTTGACCTTCTTGCATTTTAGTTTCTTGCACGCAAAATATATCTGCATCTATTTTATAAAAGAAATCTTCAAATCCTTTTTTTAAAGCAGCTCTTAATCCATTTACATTCCACGAAATAAACTTCATTTTTATTTCCTTTCCACTTTGTATTTATTTTAATTATAACATCATTTTTATAAAATCACAAGCAAAAGGATATGTATATTAATAAAAACAGCTCAATGAACTGTTTTTTTATTTTAATCTTTATAAATAATGTGTATAAGTTTTTTAGATTTTTCTTTTAAAATTTTTTTATCATTTAAAACTTCTTTAGTAACAGTAAATGGATCCATAAAAGATACAGTTACTTTACTAAAAAAAGCGGGTCTTGGTGTTATATTTATAGGAATTATTGGGGTATTTGTTATTGCAGAAATATAAACAGCACCATTTTTTACTTTACGTTTATTTTCTTTGTAATTTTCTTTGAAGATTCCTCCTTCTGGAAATATTAAAAGTCGTATTTTATCATTTTTATTTATTACATTTATAATATTTTTTACTCCATTTACATCTGCATAATTTCTATTTATAGGAATTACATTATGATATTTTAAAAAGTGAGCAAGAAATTTATTTTTAAAAGCATCAGATTTTGCAACACTATACATATTATTTATTTTTGGATATAGGAAAATTGGATCAAAAATTCTTGAATGATTTGGACAAATTATACATTTATCATATTTTTCTAATATATCTAAGTTTTCATACTTTACCCTAAATAGAATATTACATACTAAAATTTTTATAAACTTTCGCGTTATAGCATACATATAATTTTTAACCCTCTCTAAATAATAATGAATAGTTTCTCATATTTTTCATAATAGAATCATATCCGTAATTGTTCAAAATGTCTAATTTGCTCTATATCACCCACAAATTTGTTGGTGCCTAAATCAATTTCAAGCCATAAATTTGCTAAATCTTTTTCATAATAAAAATGAGATCTTCTCATAGACTGAAATGTTTGTGTAAAACCAGTAAATAAATTTATTTTAGATCTTTGTTTAGGATAAAATTTTGTGGTTACTCCTATAACATAATTTGAAAATTGTTTTAAAGGAGATATTAAAGTATTTGTCATTATTCCTCCGTCTAACATAAAATGATTTATTCCATCGATTTTAACAGTATTTGGTACATATAAAAGTGGCAAAGATGAACTGCTTCTTATAGCTTCTAGTACTTTTCTATCATAATAACAAGTCATTTTAGTATTTAATTTTTTTGAAGAATAATAAACAATTTCTCTTGCTGATATGTCTAAGCTTGGAATAATTAGAGTTTTAGAAATATCTGTCATTATATTAATATTATTCTTATTTAAAAATTCTTCAAAATAACTTTCTATATTTTTAGGTCTGACTGCTCCACCATTAATAATAAGATTAGGAAAAGCAATAATTTTATTTAATAAACTAAATTTTTCAAATTTTAGTATATCTGTTTCAAAAATATTCATAATTTGTTTTGGTGTATAATTACATGAATATAATAAAGCAATTATAGCACCCATACTAGCACCAGAAATTGCATCAATTTCAATGTTTAAATCATCAAGCGCCCTTAGTACTCCAATGTTTACACATGCCTTAACTCCACCACCAGTACATGCTAGTGCAACCTTTTTCATTTAGACCTCCCCCTTGTATATTAAAATTATATCAAAAAAGATGAATTTAAATATTACGATAATATTAAATTTTTATTACATCTTTTTATATAACAAAATTTATACAAGGAAAATTAATATTTACAAAAAAAGTTAAGCTTATTTTTATAAGCTTAACTTTAAATAAATTTTATTTCATGTATCTATATAAAATTTAATCTACAACTTCAACTGTTAAATATTTTACACCCCATGCAAGTGCTTCTGCATGCGAATTCATATAAATATCAATTTTATTTCCTTTAATTGCTCCACCTCTGTCTTCAACTGTGTAAATTTTACCATTTATTTTTAGCTTTGTTCCCATTGCAAAACTAGATGGTGCAGCAACAGTATGGTTTGCCTGAGCTTTTGTACCTGATGCTGTAATTCCATTTGTTTTTCCACAACATTTTGCACATGAGCAATATGCTGTTACTTTATATACTGCTCCAGCTGTTGCTTTTGTGCCAGATGCAGATGTTCTAGGTGCTACTGCTATTCTTGATGCTACCTTTGCATTTTGTACTTGTACTATTTTATCAACTGGTTCCTTAACAATTTTTTCTTCTATAATTTTTCTTTCTAATTCTTTTTCATTTTGATATTTTATTTTATATTTTACTTCTTTTAGACCATCTTTCCCTTCTTGCAATATTCTTTCCTTTGTTTCATCAGACTGATTTGATATGTCTTTTGTAACAGTTTCATAAGGAATTACAACTTGTTCTACAACTATTTTTTCTACAATTGGAGCATATTTTTCAAGCATATCTTCCACTGTTACTTTTTCTGTTTGTTCTGTAGATGCTACAGCTTCAGCTCCCACTAGATTATCTTTTGTAATTCTAATTTCATCATTTTTTTCGATTTGTGAATCTAATGTAGGGAATACTTTTTCTTCTGGTAATACTACTATATGATTTTCTTCTAATATTTCAGAAACTTTTTTCTTTGTTGTAATAACATTTAATTCATAGCTATCGGAAAGAACAATTTTCACATTATGCACTTGACTTCCTAAAGACACTCTTCCTATAGTGCAAAGCACTATTAGAAGTAAAGTAATAATTGCAATTTTTGCAAGTGATGATGAAGCATGTTTCTTTTTCTTCATATTTTTTTATCCCTCCTTAAAGGTATGTTGTTATTATATTATTTATCTTTAAATATGTCAAATTACGCAACATAATATTTGTCTCATAATCCTTATAAACTCTTACCTTTAAAAATTTATTATTTTTATTAATTTTTTTGTCCCTACTAAATTATATTCTCTTGTCCAAAAAAATATTACAACTTGTATTTTTTTATTATTTGTGTTATTATAGTTTTAATTTAATTTATAAGGAGGATTTAATATATGTGGATTTGGATTATATTAGGTATTATTGTTTTAATTTTACTTTGGATTGTAGGAGTTTATAATGGCTTAGTAAAATCTAGAATGAAAGTTAAAAATGCTTGGAGTCAAATTGATGTTCAATTACAAAGAAGATTTGATTTAATTCCAAACTTAGTTGAAACAGTAAAAGGTTATATGAAACATGAAGAAAGTACTTTAACAAAAGTTACAGAGCTTAGAAGTTCTTGGGCAAATGCAACAGGTGTAAAAGAAAAAGCTGAATTAGACAATGCATTATCTGGCGCATTAAAAACAATTATGGCAGTTTCAGAAAATTATCCAGAATTAAAAGCAAATGAAAACTTTTTAAAACTACAAGATGAACTAAATAACACAGAAAACAAATTATCATTTTCAAGACAATTTTATAATGATACAGCTACAATGTATAATACTAAATTAGAAGTTGTACCTTCTAATATTATAGCATCAATATTCCATTTTACAGCAGAAGAACTATTTAAAGTAGATTCTGAAGAAGCTAGAAAAAATGTAAAAGTAGATTTTGGTAATTAGATTTTAGAAATTAAAAAGTAAAATTAAATTTTTAAAATCATTAATCATAACTATAACTATAATAAAGCTAGGTATATATAAATTAAAAAATTGTAAACGAGGAATCGAACGAAATTTAAGCTTAGAAATTCTTAGAAAAATTTTTTAGGGAATCTCACACACTGGTGAGGGCGCTGAAAAATTTTTCTTAGAATTTATGCGAAAATTTTCGTAAGCGACGAAGTTTATCAATATTTTTTAATTTATATATACTTAGCTTTATTTTTAAATACTTAATTAAATAATTAACTAAAATAAGTAATTAAAAAAATTATTTATTAAATTAATCTTTTTAATCACTTATTTCAAATATTTTTTTTGCATTTTCGTAAGTTACTTTAGCAATTTCTTCTAAAGAAACCTCTTTAACATTTGCAATTTTTTGAGCTATAAATTTCACATTTCTTGAATCATTTCTTGTTCCTCTATGTGGTTCTGGTGAAAGATAAGGACTGTCTGTTTCGATTAATAATTTATCTAATGGAACTAAATTTATTACTTCATCTGCATGTTTTGCATTTTTAAATGTAATTGCTCCTGCAAAAGAAATATAATACCCTAATTCTAATGCATTTTTTATTAAGTATTCATTTTGCATACAACAATGAAAAATTCCTTTTTTATTTACATTGTTTTGTTTTAAAATATCAATAGTATCTTCAATTGCATCTCTTGAATGTATAACAATAGGTAAATTTAAATTATTTGCTACATTTATTTGTTTTACAAAATATTCTTTTTGCAAATCTTTATTATCTTTATTCCAATAATAATCTAAACCTATTTCTCCTATTGCAACTACCTTTTCATCTTTTGAAATTTCATTTAAAATTTTAATTTGACAATCTACATCTTCTTTTTCTACATCATTTGGAGATATTCCACAAGTTGCATATATGAAAGGATATTTATTTGCAATTTCAATTGCATTTTTTGAAGCTTCTATATTATATCCTGCTGTTACAATTTTAGTTATTCCATCTTCATAAATTTTTTTAATTATTTCATCTTTGTCATTATCGAATTTTTCATCATTATAATGTGCATGTGAATCAAAAAATTGCATTATACTTTTTCTCCTTTAAATTTTTAAACTAATTTTAATGAACATTTTTAAATAGTAAAATATAATAAATTTGATTATTTTTGCGAGGTGCTTTGTGGGGACCGCCGAATGCTGTTAAACGCGAGTTTAGCGTTGTTACAGCATCGGTGGGGAAGCCTCGAGTAAAAATATAAAAATTTATTATATTTTACTATTAATTATTAACTACTTATTTGATTACTATATTTTACATTAAAAGTACAATTAATCTGCAACTATAATAGCTGTTGCTGTTGCATATTTTTCTAAATGAGATAAACTAATATCCATATTAGAAATTTCTTTTATTTCTATATTAACTAAATTAACATATGGTCTACCGTTTACATCTTTTAATATTTCAATACTAGTCCATGATAAATCAGATTTATTCTTTAATAAACTAGATAGTGCTTTGTATATGGCTTCTTTTGCTGCAAATCTTGCAGCATAGTGTTGGTACTTCATATTTTTTCTTTGCTCGCAATAATTAATTTCATTTTCTGTATATATTCTTTTTAAAAATCTTTCCCCTAGGTGCTCTATACTATTTTTAATTCTATCTACTTCTATTATATCTGTTCCACAATAAACTCTCATTTTATATTTTATCCTCTTTTTATTTAAGCAGTAATATTCCTACTAAATTAATAATATTGCATATCAGTGATATTACAAATAATACAAAAATGCACTTATTAATTTTACTATTTCTTTCAATTTTTAACCCTTTGTACATAATGTCATATTTATTTTTTACTTCTTGATATATTTTATCAATTCCTAATTGTTCACTTAATTTTTTATTTATTTCTAATCCAATATCATCATTTGTAATTTCATGTATCCAAATATTTTGTGTAAATTTTACAAATTCATCTCTTGATTTTTTATTATTTTCTATTTTATCTAATAATTTTGAAATTTTATTTAAATATATCTTTTTATGTAAAATCCATATATATAAATAAAAATACTCATTTTCATAAATAAATGGTAACTTTGTATAATTGTCATTTTCAAATGCTGAACTAAATAATGTTATGCCTGTCTTAGTTATTCCCATTCTTGCGAATTTCCATTTATCAATTATATTTTCATAATTTTGCTTTAGGTTTATATTACTATTACTTTTTTGTAAATACATATATTTCAAAAATTCATTGTGCAAGTTATCAAATGTATTATCTTGATCCCAATATTCTTGCTCAATACATGTATAAGCATAAGTGTAAAATGTGTCTGTATCTAAATTAACCTTCTTTGAATTTTTTCGATTTGGTATTAACTGTCTCATTAAATTATTCAAATTAATAACCTCTGAAAAATCACTTGTTTGCAAGCGAATATTTTCATAATTCTTTAATTTTTTTAATTCTGATTCACTATCTTTAAATTTATAGTTAAAATTCAAAACATCTGAAAAATGTGTGCTATCTTCTACATTTGTTTTTAAGCAGAAAAAACATATCCCTGTATTAAAACAAATAATTTCTATTTTTTGTACTTTAAAGAATATACCATTTTCTTCTCCTTCTTTTGCTTGTACATCTTTTCCTAATTGATATTCAAATGTCACACATGGATACTTAGAAAGTATTCGTGCTTGCATTTTATCGCTAAATTCTTTAAATTTTTTTATTTTTTCTTTTGTAAACTCAAAGTTTCTAAATAAATATTCTCGTACTTTAGGTAAAAAGAAATGATACATATTATAATCTTTTTCTTTTTCAAAATATTTTAAATAACATTTTTTGTTTTTTAGCAAACCTAATAAATATCTTTCGTATTTTTCTTCTTCTATCATATATGGGTATATAAAGTATGTATATTGATACTTCGTCTTAAGTTCCATTTTTATCTCCTTTGTTTTGTAATATTTTTTTATAAATCAGTATAATAATTTGCATTTAGGTCTTCTGCTATATGCCATTTATCTATAAAATCAATTTTTAAATTATTTTCTAAGGTATATTTTGGCTCTTGTTTTACTTTTCCTTCTCCGTCTATACTTCCCCATTTACCATCTTTTTTTACACTTGCAAAACCATAACTATTTTGCTCTGTTGCGTCATCATATATATAATCTACTTTAACATTTCCGTCTTTATCAACATATCCATATTTTCCATTTTTTTTGCTTAAAAATAGATTATTTGTTGTTAAAAATTCTTTAGCTTCTTTTTCTTCGAATTTTAAATTATAGTAATGATATTCTCCATTTTCTCTTAATCTAATATACCCTTTTGTTTCATCACATTCTGTTATTATTCCAGTCTTTTTTAATTCTAAATTTTCATTATAAATTTCAGTTTCTATATTATCTTCTTTTTCAGCTTCTATTATCTTTGCTGTTTTTCTATATGTAATTGAAGTATATTCAAATGGCAAGCCTTGCTTTTCTTGTACAGTTGAAATAATACCATACTTTCCATTTTGTTTTGCTATATAATAATCATCTGAAATGTACTTTATCTCATCGTAATTTGCTTTAATAATTTCATCTTTTTGTAAATTAATTACACCAAATTTTCCATTTTTTTGTATAATTAATTTATCTCCATTTATCTGTTCTATTGTGTCAAAGCCATCTGCTAACAGTACATTTTCATCTTTATCTATTATTTTATAACTTCCTTCTTGTTTTACTACATATTTTCCATTTCCATATACAGGTAGTATATCTTGATATTTTGGTTGTAATATTATACTTTTATTAATGTCTATTACACCAAATTTATTATCCTGATCTACCACAATGTATCCATTTTTATAATCTTCTGCTATAGCAATTATTGACTTATAATTTGGATCTATTATGATGCTACCTTCGCTATTACATAAACCTACTTTTCCCTCGTTTTGGATTAATAAACTATTGCTAATTTCCTTTATTGCTTCTATTTTGTCATATTTACAAGCTAATAGTTCTTTTCCGTTTAAATCTATTAAACCATACTTATTATCTTTTTTTACCTTTAGTACATTTTCTTCATACCATAAGTTTTGATTTTTATCATGATTATAAATTGGTTCTACTAAATCATAATCTAAAAATATTTCTTTATTTTTTGAATCTAATACTTTAGTTTTATACTCTCCTGTTTCATAATTTACATCATAAGTGCAAATAAATACATCTTCTGTTTTATTTGGAATTAAAATCATTTCATCATAAGTTGCCTCAATTGTCATTTTTCCTAATGAATTGATTACTCCCCATTTTCCATTTGTGTATACAGGGAAATAATTTAATGCAGAAATTTTTCCTGTATTTGTCTCTTCTTTTGTCATTAATGTTTTTATTGTATATGCTACCATTATAATAACTGCTATTAGTATTATTACTGCTATTACTTTTTTAATGTTTAATTTTGGCTCGTTATCATATCTTTTCCCTTTACTCATACATTACCTCCAAAGTATTTTTCTTATATTACTATATCACAAAAGCTAGTATAAATACAAGCTTTTTAGTAGATTTTATGTTTTTAGAATTAATTAAATAATATTTTCATTTTTTTAAAATTTATAAACAGCTATTTTTGTTTATATATAGGCAATTTTAGCCATTTATATCTTCAAAGAATTTGCTTGACATATTGTTATTTTAAATATATACTTGAAATATATTATAATAATATAAGGAGGTAACATGAACGATTTAATTGAAATAAGATGGCATGGTAGAGGCGGTCAAGGTGCAAAAACAGCTTCACTTTTACTTGCCGATGCTGCATTTAACACTGGAAAGTATATTCAAGGTTTTCCCGAATATGGTCCAGAAAGAATGGGGGCACCAATTACTGCTTATAACAGAATTAGTAATACACCAATTACTGTTCACAGCAATATTTACGAGCCTGATTACGTTGTAGTAGTTGATGATACTTTATTAGAATCTGTTGACGTTACAGCAGGATTAAAAGATACTGGTGCAATTATTATTAATACAACTCAAGATAAAGATTATTTGAAAACTAAACTAAAAAACTATAAAGGAAATATTTTTACCATTGATGCAAGAAAAATTTCTATAGAAGCATTAGGCAAATATTTTCCTAATACTCCTATGCTTGCCGCTATTGTAAAGGTAAGTGGTATAATGACAGATGAAGAATTTTTAGAAGACATGAAAGGTTCTTTTAAACATAAATTTGCAAAAAAACCTGAAGTAATTGAAGGTAACATGAAAGCATTAGAACTTGCTTTGCAAAATATTAACAAAATTGATTAATATGTAAAGGCTTATTTTTACAAGCCTGGGAAGGATGGTTAAATATGATTGATTCGAATACACCAGCTGAAAAACTAACTATAGGCGGAAATATTTATGATGCTGGAAATGCAAGAAATTTTACTACTGGTGATTGGCGCTCTATTAAGCCAATATATCTATCAGACAATTGCAAACAATGTGGACTTTGTTTTGCCGTTTGTCCAGATGATGCAATACCAGTAAATAAAGAACAAAAAAGAGAAGATTTTAATTATAACTATTGTAAAGGATGTGGAGTTTGTGCAAAGGTATGTCCTTTTAAAGCAATAGTAATGAAAGAGGAAGGTGAATAAAATGTCTATTCGTGAACGTTTAAGTGGTAATGAAGCTGTAGCTACTGCAATGAAACAAATTAACCCAGATGTAGTTGCTGCATTTCCAATAACTCCATCAACAGAAATACCACAATATTTTTCTACTTTTGTAAGTAATGGAACAGTTGATACAGAATTTGTTGCAGTAGAAAGCGAACATAGTGCTATGAGTGCATGCATTGGTGCAGAAGCAGCTGGCGCAAGAGCAATGACAGCAACTTCTGCAAATGGTTTATCTTTAATGTGGGAAATGATTTATATTGCTTCTAGTTTAAGACTACCTATTGTTCTATCTTTAGTAAACCGTGCTGTATCTGGACCTTTAAATATTCATAATGATCATTCAGATGCTATGGGTGTTCGTGATAGTGGATGGATTATGCTTTTTTCAGAAAACAATCAAGAAGCATATGATAATACACTTATGGCTCATAGAATTGCAGAACATAAAGATGTACTATTACCTTTAATGGTATGTCAAGATGGTTTTATTACATCACATTCAATTGAAAATATTGAACTTGTAGAAGATGATAAAGTAAAAGAATTTGTTGGAACATATAAACCTGAGCATTATTTATTAAATGCAAATGAGCCAATGGCTGTTGGTCCTTTAGATTTGCAAGCTTATTTGTTTGAACATAAATATCAACAAGCAGAAGCAATGAGAAAAGCCAAAGATGTTATACTTGAAGTTTCAAAAGATTTTGAAAAACTTACAGGAAGAAAATATGAATTATTTGAAAGTTACATGCTAGATGATGCAGAAATTGCTATTGTATGTATGAATTCTACTGCTGGTACTACAAAAGCTGTAGTAAACGATCTAAGAAAAAAAGGTGTAAAAGCTGGACTTTTAAAAATTCGTGTTTATAGACCATTTCCAGGAGAAGAAATTGCAAAAGCATTATCTGGCTTAAAAGCTGTTGCAGTATTAGATAAAGCAGATTCACTAAATGCAATTGGTGGGGCTCTTTTTGGAGATGTTACATCTTGTATGTATACACAAAAACAAAATGTGCCAATAGTAAATTACATTTATGGTATAGGTGGAAGAGATACAAAAACATCTGATATTGAATCTGTATTTACAGATTTAGAAACTATTGTAAAAACTGGAAATATAGATAATCCTTATCGTTATTTAGGATTAAGAAAGGAGAATTAAAATGGCATATAATTTAAAACAAATTGTAGCAGAAAAACCTTCTCGTTTTACAGCAGGGCATAGAATGTGCGCTGGTTGCGGTGCACCAGTAGTTGGTAGAATGGTTCTTCGTGCTTTAAAACCAGAAGACCACGCAGTTATAGCATGTGCAACAGGATGTATGGAAGTATCAACTTTTATTTATCCTTATACTTCATGGACCGATTCTTTTATACATACAGCTTTTGAGTGTGCTGGAGCAACAGAATCAGGAGTAGAAGCAGCTTATGTATCCTTAAAAAAACAAGGCAAATTACCACAAGATAAAGACACAAAATTTATAGCTTTTGGCGGTGATGGTGGAACATATGACATAGGACTTCAAAGTTTATCAGGAGCAATGGAAAGAGGTCATGACATGGTATATGTATGTTATGATAATGGCGCATACATGAATACAGGTATTCAACGTTCTTCTGCAACTCCAAAATATGCAGATACTACTACATCACCTGCAGGAACAAAAATTCCTGGTAAAATGCAATCTCGAAAAGATTTAGCAAAAATTATGGTAGGTCATCATATTCCTTATGTTGCACAAACAGCTGCCATTTCTAATTTTAAAGACTTATATGAAAAATCTGAAAAAGCAATTTACACAAAAGGAGCAGCATTTTTAAATGTACTTGCACCATGTCCTAGAGGATGGGGATATGCAACAGATGAATTAATGACAATTAACAAATTAGCTGTAGAAACATGTTACTGGCCTTTATATGAAGTAATAGATGGAAGATATGTTATAAACTATAAACCTAAAAATAAATTACCAATTGAGGAATTTTTAAAACCACAAAAAAGATTTAAACACATGTTTAAACCTGGTAATGAATGGATGATTGAAGACTTCCAAAAAGAAGTAGATGCAAGATGGGAAGAACTTTTATATTTAGAAGAAGCAACAAATAAGAATTAAACAAAATAGGTTCACATTTTTTGTGAACCTATTTTGTATTTTATATAATAATAAAGTCTTTTTTAATTCTTATTTTATAAAACTATTTATCCAATTTAAAATTTCTTCAAACCAATTTGTTTCTTTTTTTGCAACTACTTCTTCTGTTGCTGGTTCTACATAATCTTCTCTTTGAAGGTTAATATATTTGGTCTTTGACGAATCCAGTTTTGCCATTCCTAAGTTTGTTTTTGCCGCTTCTTCTATATTTTTTAAATTAAGACTACTTTCTATATTTACCTCTAATTGTTCATTTTCCTTTTGTATAGTTGCAAGCTCTTGCTTTAAATCTTGTACTTGTTTAAAGTTTTCATCTATTACAGAATTTCGGTAACTTATAGCAAATAAAATAGAAAATGCAACAAATAAACATCCAACTGTTTTTACATGTTCTTTTTTCTTTTGTTTTTCTTTTTTAGATTTTTTAGGATTTGTCTTTTTTGCTGTACTTTTTTTAGGATACTTTTTTTGAATTGGCTCATATTCTGGTTTTAATTTTCTTGGGCTTGTTTCATATTGGTATCTATTATATGCCATAAGTTCACCTCCTTCTTTGGTTTATTAATTTTTTATATTTTTTCAAATACTCTTAATTTTGCACTTTTTGACCTTGTATTTTCATTTTGTTCTTCTATAGATGCTATTATAGGCTTTTTTGTGATTATTTTTCCTTTAGCTATGTTTCCACATACGCAATATGGTAAATCTGGTGGACAAGTACATTTTCCACATTCATCTGCAAATGCAGTTTTAACAGCTCTATCTTCTAAAGAGTGAAAAGTAATAATACATAATCTTCCATTTTTATTTAAGACATCTATGCAATCTTTTACAGTATTATATAAAGGCTCAATTTCATTATTTACTTCAATACGAATTGCTTGGAAAGTTTTTTTAGCAGGATGTCCTTCTTTTTTTGCAAATTTTGGGATACTTTCTTCAATAATTTTTACAAGTTCTAATGTTGTTTCAATTTCTTTTATTTTGCGATATTTACATATATTTTTAGCTATTTGTTTAGAAAACCTTTCTTCTCCATATTCATAAAGAATACGTGATATTTCATCTTCTTTATATTCGTTAACAACTTTTTTAGCTGTTAATTCTTGTGTTTTATCCATCCTCATGTCTAATGTGCTATCACCCATATAACTAAAGCCTCTATTTCTCTCATCTAGTTGATATGAGGATACTCCAAGATCTAATAATATTCCATCTACTTTTTCAATAGCTAAAGATGAAAGGATTTGTTTAATATCATCATGGTTTCCATGAACATATGTAATATTTTTATATTTATTTAATTTTTCTTTACTAGCATTTAAGGCATCATCATCTTTGTCTATTCCAATTAGCTTTCCTTTTTCTGATAATCTTTTTATAATTTCTAAGCTGTGACCTGCCCCACCGAATGGTACCATCTACATAAATACCATTTTCTTTTATTTTCAAATTCTCAATTACTTCTTTTAATAAGACAGGTTTATGTTCAAATTTCAAAAAAACACCTCTTATTTTTATATAATACCATAACAGTTGGTAGGTATTTCTACCAACTGTTTGTCTTTGGTATTTAAAATTTATATCTTTTGCATTTTAGCTTGATCTTATGTAATTTTTTAAATATATCATCTTTTGTTTTAATTTTTAGAATTTATCTTTTGCTTATAATTTAAATTAATCTTTCGTTATAATTTTAAGTTTTATCTTTGGTTTATAACTTAAATTTTATCTTTTGTATATTTATTATTTCATTAGTTATTTTTTGTACCTTACCATTTTTTATCTTTTGCATCTTTTCTATCTTTTGCAAAATAAAATCTTTTGTATATTTATATAAACTTTTGAGATAAAAGTTATATACCAAGCATTGTCATATTTTCTGCAATTTCATCTGCAGATATATTTTCATCACTGCTATATTTTGTCCATTCATCTTTATTCCAAATTTCAATTCTAGTACCTACACCAATGATAACAACTTCTTTTTCTAATTTAGCATATGTTCTTAAATTATTTGGAATTAAAAATCTACCTTGTTTATCAATTTCGCATTCTATTGCACCAGATAAGAAGAATCTGACGAAATCTCTTGCGTTTTTATTTGTAAGTGGAAGTGATTTTAGTTTTTCTTCAAAATTGTTCCATTCTATTGTAGAATACGCAAATAAACACCCATCTAATCCTTTTGTTACAATAAAGGTGTCTCCAATATCTTCTCTTAACTTTGCAGGCATTGTTACTCTGCCTTTTGTATCAAGGTTATGCTCGTATTCTCCAATAAACACTTTTTTTTCACCTTCTTTACATCTGTGACACTTTTTGCCACTTTCCTCCACTTCAATTAAATTCTAATATAACTTTTAATATTTTGCAATAGTTTTTTGAAAATTTTTTTAAATTTTTTGATTTTTTTATTGTATTTATTTTAACAATTCTTGGAGTTACTGGTTAATGGTTAAAAAAGTCCGCTCCATCTTGCTTAGATGTTGGACATTTTCTTTTGTAATTTTTAGAAAAACAAATTTAGGGCACGGTGTCCCGTGCCCTTATTATACAAATAGCTTTATTTTTTATTTTATATCATTATATTTTTTTGTTTTTATATAATAGAATACTCCACTTATTATTAAAATTGTAATTATCCCAATTATTACAATGTTCTCTCCAGTCTTTGGTAAAATTGTATTTGCTACAGTATTATCTGTTTGTTTTGATTGATTATTATTTATAACTTCATTTCCTATTTCATTTCTTATTTCATTTTTATTTTCATTTCTATTTTCATTTTCGTTTGAATTTACGTTTTCTTTTATTTCGGTTAACTGTATTTGTGGACTACTTGTTAATGTAGCTGTATAATCCTTTGAGGCTGTATCCTTATATGTTAATACAACTTTATCATTTGTCGCTATTGTTTTATTCAATAAACTTAGATTTTTCATGTCTTTTATTTTCAATTTATATTTAAGAGTTGCCATTTCCTCTCCATCTAATTTATCTATTTCCCATATTATATTATTTGTATTTTCATCAATTTGACTAGATACATTTCCTACATTTGGTTGTTCAACATAAGAAAATTCGAAATTATTTATAATTTCTGATGGAAAATAATCTACTATTTTTATTGAATTAATTGGATTTTGTACTCTAGATACAACATCTTTATATATGTCTTCTGTTACAATTTTATTTATATTTTCATCCGATATATTATAATATTTATTTGCAGTTGAATTTGTTTGCGTACCAAATACTTCTTTTAGTAAGGCTGTTTCTTGTATTACTTGTTCTGCTGATAGATCTGAAGTTTCAGTACCAGTCATTAATGCAATTATATATATTCCTTTTTCTCTTATTTGTTCTATTTTTTCTCTTGTATTTATCGCAATTGTTTTACATTTTTCTGAACCAACATCTAAAGATCCATTTCCCTTAGTATCTCTTGTTGGAACTCCATCTGTTAGAACAACCATAATTTTATTTGTTACATTATTAAATTTTTCACTTGCTAAAGTAATTCCTGCATCAATGTTAGTCCACCCTCTTGTGTTACTTTTTCTCCAATTCTCCAAAGCATTATTAAATTCATCTTTATTATTTGTTAAACTACATAATTCTTTTGCATTGTCATGAAATATAATAGCACTTATTTCTATATTATCTACATTTTCATATAATTTTTTTCCTAAAGCTTCTGCTGCTTCTACAATCATCGTTTTTCTGGCAATTCCTTGTTCATTTTTATAATCATACATACTACCAGAGCTATCTATTACCATTATAACTTCTGTTTTCTTTATTGCATTTTCTACAATTTCTTCTTTCTTCGTATTAGATAAACTTAATTGAATAGTTACTTCACCTGTTTCTGGATTTGAATCAATTATCTTTTTTGTTATATAACCTTGTTCGTTTTCTAACTTTATTGTCTCACTTTCCTGTTTTATTACATCTAACCTTGTTTTTAATTCTGCACCATTTACTGTTATAGTTCCAGCAATTAGTAAAATAAATACTAATATAATTCCTACTACTTTTTTTAACATTTGTTTTAAACCTCCTAATTTTTTTTAATACAAAATAATAATATCATTAAAAAAATAATGTGTCAATATTTTGTTGCCATTTTTTGGTCATATTTTTTTGATTACATTTTTTGTACAATAAATGTATAAAATATTTAATAAGAGGTGTTATTATGTCTGAAACTGATAAATTCGTTATACAAAAAACTAAAAATACAAATAGACGTATTGTAATTAGAACAACTGAAGAATTAGCAGATGAAATCTTTCAGATTGCAAAAGAAAATGAAGTTAGTGTTAACACTCTATTAGTAAGTTGTATACGCTATGCACTTGACCATAGATAAAAAGCGAATATAATGTTTTTTATTAATATTAAATTTAAGCATAAAAAAACTGTCATTATATAATTTAATATGCGTTTATAAAGCTAAAAAAATTCCCCAAGCTTTTGCTTGGGAATTTTTTTAATTTTATACTAATTCTAAAATAACAGATTCTGCTCCGTCTCCTCTTCTTTGTCCAAGTTTTATTATTCTTGTATATCCACCTACTCTGCCTTCGTATTTTGGAGCAATTTCATTAAATAATTTTGATGGTAAATCTATGTTGTTTCCTTTTTCATCTTTTACTTTATTTAATTTTCTCATCATTTTTCTTCTTGCATTTAATCTTGTTGGCATATCTTTTTGTCTTTTTTCTGTTACTTCTTCTTTTACTACTTTTAAGTATTCTTTACCATTTTTGCTTGTAACTTTTGTCATTTCTTTTCTACCATTAGCATCTAACTTTGCTCTTACTACTTTAACATCTACCATTTCGTAGTTGTCTTTTTCTTTTACTGCTAAAGCAATAATACTGTCAACAATTGATTTTACTTCTTTTGCTCTAGCTAATGTTGTTTGAATTTTACCATGTAAAATAACATCTGTTGATTGACATTTAAGCATTGCTAATCTTTGGTCTGTTGGTTTTCCTAATTTTCTATTTTTAGCCATTTTAGATTTAATCCTCCTCTTCTTTAAAGTCTAATCCCAAATTATGAAGTTTATTTGTTACTTCGTCTAAAGATTTCTTTCCTAGATTTCTTACTTTCATCATTTCTGACTCTGTTTTATTTGCTAAATCTTCTACTGTAGAAATATTAGCTCTTTTTAAACAGTTAAATGATCTTACAGATAATTCTAAGTCTTCAATTGACATTTCTAGTACTTTTTCTTTCTTAGATTCTTCTTTTTCTATCATAACTTGTGTATTTTTTGTTGCTTCTGATAGGTCAATAAATAACTCTAAATGACCTGTCATTACTTTTGCTGCTAAGCTTAATGCTTCATATGCTTTTAAGCTTCCATCTGTCCATACTTCTATAATTAATTTATCATAGTCTACCATTTGCCCAACTCTAGTATTTTCAACTGAATAGTTAACTTTTTTTACTGGTGTATAAATAGAATCTATTGGAAGTACAGATATGTCTTGGTTTGGTTTTTTATTCTTTACTGCTGTGTTATATCCTCTTCCTTTATCTACTGTCATTTCCATATGAAGACTTCCACCTTCTGCAACTGTTGCAATATGTAAGTCAGGATTTAGTATCTCTACATCACTATCTGTTATTATATCTCCTGCTGTTACTTCTCCCTCTTTATCAACATCGATTCTTATTATTTTTTCTTCATTATCAAAGGTTTTTAGTCTTACACCCTTTAAATTAACAATTATTTCTGGAACATCTTCTACAACATTTGGTATTGTAGAAAATTCATGTAATACACCATCAATTTTAATACTAGTAATCGCACTTCCTGGAAGTGAAGACAAAAGAATTCTTCTTAAAGAATTTCCAATTGTTACTCCATATCCACGCTCTAATGGTTCACATACAAATTTAGCATAATTGTTTTCGTCATCTACTTCTAGGCATTCAATATTTGGCTTTTCAAATTCTATCATTTTTACCTCCTATATTAGATTAGAAGTTAGGTATTAGAAGTTTTATGTATTACTTCTAATTTTTACTTCTTTCTACATTTTAAGAAATTTATTAATTTTCTAATTATAAACATTAATTTCTATTTAGAGTAAAGCTCTACTATTAAATGCTCTTCTACTGGTAAATCAACATCTTGTCTAGATGCTAATCTAAGTACTTTACCACTTAAATTTTCTATATCTTTTTCAAGCCACTCTGGTACTGGTCTTGAAGCTAATGCTTCAACATTTTCTTTCATGATGCTTGAATCTTTTTTAATTTCTCTTACTTTAATAACATCTCCTGGTTTTACTAAGTAAGAAGCAATATCTACTTTCTTTCCATTTACATCGAAATGTCCATGGTTTACAAGTTGTCTTGCTTGTGCTCTTGAGCTTCCATATCCTAAACGATATACTACATTATCTAATCTACTTTCTAATATTTGAAGTAAGTTTTCACCAGTAATACCTTTTTTATTAGAAGCCATTTCAAAATATCTTCTAAATTGTTTTTCTCCTACTCCATAGAATGATTTTGTTTTTTGTTTTTCTCTTAATTGAGTTCCATATTCAGATAGTTTTGCCTTTTTTTGTCCATGTTCACCTGGTGCATAGTTTCTTCTAGAAACACTACATTTATCGGTGTAACATCTTTGACCTTTTAAGAACAATTTTTGTCCTTCTCTACGGCAAATACGACATTGTTCATCTTTATATCTTGACATTTTTATTTTTCACCTCTTTAATTTTTTCTTTTATACTCTTCTTCTTTTAGGTGGTCTACAACCATTATGTGGTATTGGTGTTACATCTTTAATTGCACTAATTTCTAGACCTGCTGTTTGAAGCGAACGAATTGCTGCTTCACGACCAGAACCTGGTCCTTTTACAAATACTTCAACTGTTTTTAATCCATGTTCCATTCCTGCTTTTGCAGCTGTTTCTGCTGCTTGACCTGCAGCAAATGGTGTACTTTTTCTTGAACCTTTAAATCCAAGTTCACCAGCACTAGCCCAAGAAATTACATTTCCTTGAACATCTGTGATGGTAACAATTGTATTATTAAAACTAGAATGAATGTGTGCTGCTCCTTTTTCAATGTTTTTTCTATTTCTTCTAGGTGTTCTTTTTGCTACTGTATTTTTAGCCATTCTTATCTTAAACCTCCTTACAGATTTTTAATTTTTTTTATTTCTTTTTGCTAACTAATTTTCTAGGACCTTTTCTTGTACGCGCATTTGTTTTTGTTCTTTGTCCACGAACAGGTAAACCTCTTCTATGTCTTAAACCTCTATAGCATCCTATTTCTCTTAATCTTTTTATGTTAAGAGCAACTTCACGTCTTAGGTCTCCTTCTACTTTGTATTTAGCATCAATTACTTGTCTAATATCATTTACTTGTTCATCTGTTAAATCTTTTACTCTAGTATCTGGGTTAATTCCTGTTTCTTGTAAGATTTTTCTAGAACTAGTTACACCTATACCATAAATATAAGTTAGTCCTATTTCTACTCTTTTTTCTCTAGGTAAATCTACTCCTGCAATACGAGCCATAAATTTTAGCACCTCCAAAATTAATTTTGTTTTGCTGATATGGTTTTATTTCCTATATCATGAAAAATATTCCAATCAAATAAAAGTTGAAATGTATCTAGTAGGATTGTCCTTTATATACTAGATAGCCCTTTGTTTTTTTTGGAAATTAAAATAAATATATATAAACACAAATTGGATATGAAGTATTTTAAAAAAAACTTCACAGCCGCTTCCAAATTGCGCTTAATATCATAAGGATTATCCTTGTCTTTGTTTGTGTTTTGGATTTTCACAAATCACTCTAATAACACCTTTTCTTTTAATAATTTTGCATTTGTCACATATTTTTTTAACTGATGGTCTTACTTTCATTTTTAGCACCTCCTACAAATTTAGGTTTATATTTGGGTTAATTTTTAACACAATTAATTTTTAAATTAAATCAAAAACAAGTAGTACTAGGCAACCGAATGCAAAACATCGGAGGTGTACTTTTGTACATCGAAGATGTTTTGACATGAAGGTTAACGACGTAATACGCAGTTTTTCATTTAATTTTATTTGGCACGCCATGTAATACGTCCTCTACTTAAATCATAAGGTGAAAGTTCTACTTTTACTTTGTCTCCTGGTAATATTTTTATATAATTCATTCTAAGTTTTCCTGAGATATGTGCTAATATTTCATGTCCATTTTCAAGTTTTACTTTAAAATTAGTATTAGGTAAATTTTCTATAACTGTACCTTCTACCTCAATCATATCTTCCTTTGACAACTTTCTTCCTCCCTTATTATGTTCATTTTATTGTTAAAGACAATTAACAAACATTATTATACCTTACTTTTATATAATTGTCAATATTTTTGGCTCTTTTTCTGTAATTAAAATTGTATTTTCATAATGTGCTGCCAAACTTTCATCTTCTGTAACAATTGTCCAACCGTCATCTAACATTAAAATATCTGGTTTTCCCATAATTACCATTGGTTCAATTGCAAGTGTCATGCCTGGCTGAAGTCTTACACCTCTGCCTGGTTTTCCGTAATTTGGAATTCCTGGATCTTCGTGCATGCTTCTTCCTATTCCATGGCCTTGAAATTCTTTTACAACACTATATCCATTTTCTTTAACAAAATTTCCAATTGCATAACAAATGTCGCCTAATCTATTTCCTTTTTTTGCATATTTTATTCCTTCAAAAAAAGCTTGTTTTGTAATTTCTACTAATCTTTTTGCCTCTTTAGATGTTTTTCCTACAATGTATGTTCTTGCTGCATCTCCATGGAAACCATTTTTTTCTGTAACCATATCTATGCTAATAATATCTCCTTCTTTTAATTTAACATATTTTGATGGTATTCCATGAATTACTTCATCATTTACTGAGGCACATATTGTTGCTGGAAAATCTGGAATACCTCTTTGTTCACTTGGAAAACCTTTTTGAGCTGGTCTGCCTCCATTTTTTCTAATAACATCTTCTGCAATTTTATCTAATTCCCATGTTGTAATTCCAGGCCTTATTGCTTCTTCAATTGCTTTATGTGCAAGAGCAGTAATCCTACTTGCTTCTTCCATAAGTTCAATTTCTCTTTTTGATTTTATCTCTATCAATTTTCCTTCCTCTTTCTAAATTACCATTTTTCTTCTTTTAAACTTAAGTTTTTAATGTTTTCTAAGTAGAGGGCACGGTGCACCGTGCCCCTACATTTTTTTGTATTTCTTTGTGGTTTGCGGGCGATTAAAATCGCCCCTACATTTATTTTTTTATTATTTCTACTACTTCTTTTGCTACGTCTTCTGCTAATTTATTTATTTTTGTACTTACTTCAGATGAATATAATACATTTTTTTCTTTGTAGAATTCTACTATTGGTTCTGATGTTTCGTAATATGCTTTTAATCTATTTTTTATTGTTTCTTTTGTGTCATCTTTTCTTTGTATTAATGCACTTCCACATTTATCACATATTCCATCTTGTTTTGGTGGGTTCATTGTTACATTAAATACTGCTTTACATTCTTGGTTTGTACATACCCTTCTGTTTGATATTCTTTCAATTATTTCTTCTTCTGGTGTTATTAAGTTTATTGCCATGTCTACTTTTTTATTATTTTTTGCAAGCATTTTTTCTAATTTTATTGCTTGCTCTTTTGTTCTTGGAAATCCGTCTAATATTACTCCGTTTTCTAAATCTGGCTGGTTTAATCTTTCATCTACAACTTTAATTACAACTTCATCTGGAACTAACAATCCTTTTTCCATATATCCTGCAACTTCATTTCCTAAAGGTGTTTTTTCTTTAATTGCCTTTCTAAAAATATCTCCTGTTGATACTTGCTTAATTCCTAATTTTTCTTGCAAGATTCCTGCTACTGTTCCTTTTCCTGTGCCTGGTGCACCTAACATAATAATTACCATTTTTCATCTCTCCTTTAAAAATATTTTATTAATGTATGTTATATACTTTTTTAAATAATTATTATATAAATTATTTAAAAAAATATATAATTTAATAATTATGCTTCGTATTTTTGGCCTACACCAACATTTATTTGATATTTAATGCATATTGGGCAGACTAAAAGGCGTCTGCCCTTACATTTTTTATATTTATTGTGTTTCTTAATTTGTTTACTCTAAAAATCCCTTGTAATGTCTCATTACTAATTGTGATTCTAGTTGTTGTACTGTTTCTAGCGCTACACCTACTACGATTAATATTGATGTACCACCAAATGCAATATTTATACTTGTAAATCTAAGTAGCATTGGTATAATTGCAATTATTGCTAAGAATAAACCTCCAAACCATGTTAATTTTGAAATAATACTAGATAAATATTCTGTTGTTGGTTTTCCTGCACGAATTCCTGGTATAAATCCACCATTTTTCTTAATATTGTTTGATACCTCTGCTGGATTGAATGTTGCATATGTATAAAAGAATGTAAATCCAACAATTAGCAATAAGTATACTATTGCATTTGCAATTGAATAACCTACTGGTACTGCTGATGTTGATGTCGCAATAGAAAATTTATATAATCCTGCTAAAAATCCCGTTTGATTTGCTATATCGCTATTAAACATTTGAATAATCATAGCTGGAAATGTCATAAATGATGATGCAAAGATAACTGGCATAACACCTGCCATTACAAGCTTTAATGGAATGTGTGTGCTTTGTCCTCCATACATCTTTCTTCCAACTACTTTTTTAGCATATTGTACTGGTACTCTTCTTTCTGCTTGTTGTACAAACACAACTCCTGTAACTAAAATTATAGCTCCTACAACAATTCCTATAGCTGTTAGTAAACCTGTTGTAGAGAATACTCCATTTGCTATTATTAAGTTCCATATTGTAACAATTCCACCTGGTAATCCTGAAATAATACCAATGAAGATAATAAGTGAAATTCCATTACCAATTCCTTTTGAAGTAATTTGTTCTCCAAGCCACATAAGTAGTGCAGTACCTGTAACTAATGATAGTATTATTAAACTTCCTGTTCCAAATCCTGAATCAACAAATATTCCTGATTTTCTATATGATAAGAATATTCCTGCAGCTTCTATAATCGCAAGTATAATAGTAAGTATCTTTGTATAACGATTAATTTTAGCTCTTCCTTCTTCTCCACCTTCTTTTGTTAACTTTTCTAAGGCTGGAATTACCATTGCTAAAAGTTGTATAACAATGGATGCAGTTATGTAAGGGCTAATTGACATTGCAAAGATAGAAAATCTTGAAAATGCCCCACCTGAAATCATATCTATTAATCCACCTAATCCATTTGATGATGAATTCATTGCATTACTTAATGCTACAGTATCTACTCCTGGTACCGTAATGTAGCATCCTAGTCTAAAAATAATAATTAAAACTAATGTATATAATAATTTTTTTCTAACCTCTGGTGTTGAAATAGCATTTTTTATTGTTTTAAACAATTAAATCACCTCTATCTTTCCTCCTGCTGCTTCTATTTTTTCAGCAGCTCCTTTTGTAAATCTTTTTGCCTTTACTGTTAATTTTTTATCTAGACTACCTGTTCCAAGTATAACAATTCCGTCACATATTTTACTTATAATTCCTTCTTCTAATAATGTTTCTGCTGTAACTTCTTCTGCTTTTGATTCATTAAGCATTGTTAGTGTTACTTCTACATAATTTTTTGCATGAATATTTGTAAAACCTCTTTTTGGTAATCTTCTATATAATGGTGTTTGACCACCTTCAAATCCACGTCTTACTCCTCCACCTGATCTTGCTTTTTGTCCCTTTTGACCTCTACCAGATGTTTTTCCAAGTCCAGAACCTATTCCACGACCTACTCTTCTTCTTGTTTTAGTTTCTGTATGTGGTTTTAATTCACCTAATTGCATTATTTGCACCTACCCTTCTATTAGATAATTTCTTCTACCTTTTTTCCTCTTTTTTTAGCTACTTGCTCAATTGTTTTCATATTTTTTAAACCTTCAATTGTAGCATAAACAACGTTTCTTGGATTATTTGTTCCAATAACTTTTGTTCTAATATCTTTATATCCTGCAAGTTCTAATACAGGTCTTACACTTCCTCCTGCTATAACTCCTGTACCTTCTGCAGCAGGCTTTAATACAACACTTGCACTTCCAAATCTTCCAACATATTCATGTGGTATACTTGTTCCAACAACAGGAACTGTTACTAAATTTTTCTTAGCATCTTCAATTGCTTTTTTAATAGCATCTGGAACTTCTGCTGCTTTTCCATTTCCAACACCAACATGACCTTGTTCATCACCAACTACTACAACAGCACTAAAACGGAAAGTTCTACCACCTTTAACAACTTTTGCAACACGATTAATTGCTACTACTTTTTCTTTTAACTCATTATTATTTTCTTCCATGTAATTTTATTTTCCTCCTTTCTTAAGACTAAAATTTTAATCCAGCAGTTCTTGCTGCTTCAGCTAATTCTTTAACAACACCATGATAGATATATCCTCCTCTATCATATACTACTGTCTTAATATTTTTCTCTATTGCTCTTTTTGCAATTAATGTTCCAACTTCTTTTGCAGCTTCTTTATTACTGTGTTTTGTTTTTACTTCTTTATCTAATGTAGAAGCTTGCACAAGTGTTTTTCCTTGAGCATCATCGATTATTTGAGCATAAATATTTGCATTACTTCTATACACACATAATCTTGGACATTCAGAACTACCACTTATTTTTCTACGAACACGAATATGTCTTCTTGTTCTTTCAAATTTTCTATCAGTCTTTTTAATCATTTCTTTCTCCTTTCTAAAAAATTAGTTATTATTAAATTAAATTGGTATATTGCTTAATATTTATTATAAAAATAATTAAAAGTATTAAGATGTACATTTTCATAAGTTAATCAGGATGATGGCATACTTTTGTATGTTGAATTCTGATTAATGAAATGAAAATGTGCGAATTGATGCTTTTAATTATTTTTTACCAGCTTTACCCTCTTTACGTCTAATAACCTCATCAGCATATTTAATACCTTTTCCTCTATATACCTCTGGTGGTCTTTTTGTTCTAATTACAGCAGCTGTTTGACCAACTAATTCTTTATCAATCCCTCTTACTATAATTTGGTTTTGATTTGGAACATCAAATGTAATTCCTTCTGGTGCTTTCATTTCTACTGGATGAGAATATCCAAGTGTAAGTACTAAATCATTTCCTTTTTTTTGTACTCTATAACCAACACCATTAATTTCTAACTCTTTTTTAAATTCGTCTTTTACGCCTATTACCATATTTTTAATTAATGTTCTTGTTAATCCATGTAACGCTTTGTTTTCTGGTTCATCATTTGGTCTTTTTACTGTAATTACATTATTTTCTACTGCAATATCCATATTTTTATGAAATTCCTTTTCCAATGTTCCCTTTGGACCCGTTACAGTTACCTTTTGACCATCCACTTTAACAGTTACACCTTCTGGTACATTAATAGGACTATTTCCTATTCTTGACATTTCTATTTCACCTCTCTATATTTTGTTTTTTTATAAATTACCATACATAAGCTAGCACTTCTCCACCTACATTATTTTGTCTTGCTTTTCTATCAGTCATCATACCCTTTGAAGTAGAAACAAGTGCAATTCCTAATCCATTTAATACTTTTGGTAATTCCTCTGAACTTGCATAAACTCTTAATCCTGGTTTACTAATTCTTTTTAATCCAGCAATTACTCTATTTCCATTTTCATCGTATTTTAAAGTAATTCTAATAATACCTTGCACTCCATCATCAATTTCCTCAAAAGACTTAATATATCCTTCCTCAAATAAAATTTCAGCAATTGACTTTTTCATTTTTGATGCTGGAATATCAACTGTTTTATGCTTAGAACTATTTGCATTTCTAATTCTTGTTAACATATCTGCAATTGGATCTGTAATATTCAACTTCTTTACCTCCTTTTCCATCTGGGTATAGAACCCTATCTCTATTTTTTTAAACGAAGCAAAATTGGTATATTGCTAGGCAAAATTAATTTAAAATACCAGAGGTGTACTTTTTGTACATCGAAGGTTTTTAAATTAATTTTAACGACGCAAGATGCCGATTTTCATTCGTTTTAGGTTTACCAGCTTGCTTTCTTAACCCCTGGAATCTCTCCCTTATGAGCTAATTCTCTAAAGCAAACACGGCAAATACCATATTTTCTAATATATGCATGTGGTCTACCACATAATTTACATCTATTATATTCTCTAGTCTTATATTTTTGTGGTTTTTGTTGTTTAACAATCATAGACTTTTTAGCCATAATTTTCTCCTTCCATTTTTATTCATTTAAATATTATTAAATTAAAAAACTACTTAAAATTAATTAGAAACAAGTATAACTAGGCAACCGAATGCAAAACACCGGAGGTGTACTTTTGTACATCGAGGATGTTTTGACATGAAGGTTAACGACGTTAGACGCAGTTTATAATTAATTTTTAAATGGCATACCCATTAAAGAAAGCAACTCCTTTGCCTCCTCATCAGTATGAGCTGTTGTAACAAAAATAATATCCATACCTCTTATTTTATCTACTTTATCATATTCAATTTCTGGGAAAATTAATTGTTCTTTAACTCCCATTGAGTAATTTCCTCTTCCATCAAAAGAGTTAAAAGAAACTCCTCTAAAATCCCTTACTCTTGGAAGTGCTACATTAAATAATTTGTATGCAAATTCATACATTTTTTTGTCTCTTAATGTTACTTTACATCCAACATGAGCACCTTCTCTTAATTTAAAAGCTGCAATTGATTTTCTTGCTTTTGTAATAACTGGTTTTTGTCCAGTAATTATAGATAAGTCATTAACTGCATTTTCTAATGATTTTGGATTATCTTTAACATCTCCTAAACCAATATTAATTACTATTTTTTCAAGTTTTGGAACTTGCATTATAGATTTATAATTAAATTTTTTCATTAATGCTGGAACGACTTCTTTATTATATTGTTCTCTTAGCTTTTCCATAGAAATGCTATTCCTCCTTTCATTATTACTACTTTAATTTAGTTGCGCATCTTTTACAAACACGTACTTTTTTATCTTTATCCATTTCATAACCTATTCTAGCTGGTTTGTTACATTTTGGGCATATAACATTAACTTTACTTGCATGAATTGCACATTCTACTGGTATAATGCCTCCTTCTTCTCCTTGCTTTCTAGGTTTTACATGTCTTTTTCTAATATTAACACCTTTTACAATTATTTTTTCAGTTTTTGGTATTACCTCTAATACTTCTCCTTTTTTACCTTTGTCATTTCCAGATAAAACTTGAACAGTATCACCTTTTTTTATCTTCATATTTTCTATCTCACCTCTTTAATTTAAAATATTACCAAAAATATGCTTTTTCTAAAACGATGAAAAATGCCGATTTTCATTCGTTTTAGTTTAAAGAACTTCTGGAGCAAGTGAAAGAATTTTCATATACTCTCCATCTCTTAGTTCTCTTGCTACTGGGCCAAAAATACGTGTTCCTCTTGGTGTTTTATCATCACGTATAATTACGGCCGCATTTTCGTCAAATCTTATATATGAACCATCTGGACGTCTTGTAGGTTTTTTTGTTCTAACAACAACTGCTTTAACAACTTCACCTTTTTTTACAACGCCTCCTGGTGTAGCACTTTTAACAGAAGCAACTATAATATCTCCTATTTTAGCATATCTTCTATAAGATCCACCTAAACAACGAATACACATAATTTCTTTTGCTCCTGTGTTATCTGCAACTTTTAATATTGATTGTTGTTGTACCATCTGGCTATTCCTCCTTTTAATTTATTTAATCACTGCTTTTTCAAGTATTTCCACAACTCTCCATCTTTTATCTTTAGATAGTGGACGTGTTTCCATTACTTTTACTTTATCTCCTATTTGGCAAGCATTTTCTTCATCATGAGCTTTTAATTTATATGTTCTTTTTACAATTTTGTCATACATTTTATGTTTTACACTTGTTTCAACTGATACTACTACTGTTTTGTCCATTTTATTTGATGTAACAGTACCAATCATAACTTTACGAAGATTTCTTTCTTCCATGAATTTTTTTCTCCTTTCTTATTTTAGAAAAATATTCTACTAAATCTATTAGAACGAATTAGAATTAGTATATTGCTAGGCAAAATTAATTTAAAATACCGGAGGTGTACTTTGTGTACATCGAGGATTTTTAAATTAATTTTAACGACGCAAGATGCTGATTCTAATTTGTTTGTTCCTCTATTTCTCTTTGTCTTAATACAGTCTTCACTCTTGCAATATCTTTTTTAACTTCTTTTATTCTCATTGGATTATCTAGGCTATTTGTTGCTAGACTAAATCTTAATTTGAATAATTCTGTTTTTAATTCGCTTAGTTCTTTTTCTAAATCTGGTGAAGACATTTCTTTTATTTTATCTATCTTCATCATTATCACCACCTAATTCATTTTCTCTTGCAACAAATTTTGTTTTAACAGGTAGTTTCATACTAGCAAGTCTTAGCGCTTCTCTTGCTGTTTCTTCTGGTACACCTGCAAGTTCAAACATTACTCTACCTGGTTTTACTACTGCCACCCAAAATTCTGGTGCTCCTTTACCTTTACCCATACGAGTTTCAGCAGGTTTTCTTGTAATTGGTTTATCTGGAAATATTTTTATCCAAACTTTACCACCTCTTTTAATGTAACGTGTCATGGCAATACGCGCTGCTTCAATTTGGTTTGAAGTAATTTGTGCAGCTTCTAGTGCTTGAATACCATATTCTCCATCTGTTACACGAGTTCCTCTTGTTGCTTTTCCTCTTATTCTACCTTTTTGTACTTTTCTATGTTTTGTTCTTTTTGGCATTAATGGCATTAGTCTTCTCCTCCTTCCACTGTTTTATTTTTAGTTGGAAGAACTTCTCCTTTATATATCCAAACTTTAACACCTATTTTTCCATAGGTTGTATCTGCTTCATAGAAACCATAATCGATATCTGCTCTTAAAGTTTGTAGTGGAATCATACCTTCTTTATAAAATTCTGTTCTTGCCATATCCGCTCCACCTAATCTTCCAGATACAGAAGTTTTAATTCCTAAAGCACCTGCTTTCATAGTTTTTTGCATTGCTTGTTTCATTGCTCTTCTAAATGAAATTCTTCTTTCTAGTTGACCACAGATATTTTCTGCTACAAGTTGAGCATCTAAATCTGCATTTTTAACTTCAATAATATTTAAATTAACATCTTTTGAAATCATTTTTTGTAATTCTGATTTTAAAGTTTCTGCAATAGCACCACCTTTACCAATTACTAATCCAGGCTTTGCTGTATATACATTTACTTTAACTGCTTTTGCGGTTCTTTCAATTTCTATTTTTGAAATACCACTTACAAATAATTTTTTCTTAACATATTCACGGATTTTATGATCTTCTACAAGAAAATCTGAAAAATCTTTTGAGTTTGCATACCATTTTGAATTCCAATCTTTAATTATACCAACTCTTAATCCGTGTGGATGCATTTTTTGACCCATGCTAGAATTCCCTCCTTTTTATTCTTTCTCTTTTAATACAATTGTTATATGACTTGTTCTTTTTCTAATTCTTACAGCTGAACCTTTTGCTGCAGGTCTTATTCTTTTTAAAGTTGGACCTTGATTTGCATAAATTTCAGCAATATATAAGTTTTGACTATTCATATTATGATTATTTTCTGCATTTGCGATAGCAGATTTTAATAATTTTTCAATAATCTCAGATGATGCTTTTGGTGTAAATTTTACAATAGCTAAAGCTTCGTTTACATCTTTTCCTCTAATTAAATCTGCTACAATTTTCACCTTTCTAGGTGAAATTCTTGCAAAATTAAGGGTTGCTCTAGCTTCTAATTGTGTGTTCTCTTCCACTTATATTCCCTCCTTGATTTATTTTTTTACTTTTGATGCTTTTTCTCCTGCATGACCTTTAAATGTTCTTGTAGGAGCAAACTCACCTAATTTATGTCCTATCATTTCCTCTGTAATATAAACTGGTACGTGTTTTCTTCCATCATGCACAGCGATTGTATGTCCAATCATTTGTGGATAAATTGTAGATGCTCTTGACCATGTTTTTAATACTTCTTTTTTTCCGCTTTCATTCATAGCTTCTACTCTTTTTAACAACTCTGGAGCTATAAATGGTTTCTTTTTACTCGATCTTGACATTAATTATTTCCTCCTTTTTACAATGAACTTATTAGATTGTTTCTTTTTATTTCTTGTCTTATATCCTAATGCTGGTTTGCCCCAAGGAGTAAGTGGTCCTGGTCTACCTACTGGTGCTCTACCTTCACCACCACCATGTGGGTGATCTACTGGGTTCATAACAGAACCTCTAACTGTTGGTCTAATACCCATATGTCTTTTTCTTCCAGCTTTACCAATTTTAACATTTTCGTGATCTGTATTTCCTATTGTTCCAATACATGCTCTACATCTTGCTAAAACTAATCTCATTTCTCCAGATGGAAGTCTTACATGAGCATATTTTCCTTCTTTTGCCATTAATTGTGCACTTTGTCCAGCTGCTCTTACCATTTTTCCACCTTGACCTGGGTTTAATTCAATATTATGAATTAATGTACCTACTGGTATATTTTCAATTGGCATACAGTTTCCTGGTTTAATATCTACTTTTTGTCCAGATATTACTTTATCTCCATCAGTTAATCCAACTGGTGCTAAAATATATGCTTTTTCTCCATCCTCGTATTCAATTAAAGCAATGTTACTACTACGATTTGGATCATATTCTATACCAATTACTGTAGCATACATATCATCTTTTTTACGTTTAAAATCAATTATTCTATATTTTTGTCTATTTCCTCCACCTTGATGTCTAACTGTTATTCTACCATAAGAATTTCTTCCTGCTTTTTCTTTCTTTTTTGCAAGTAAAGATTTTTCAGGAGTTTTTTTAGTAATTTCTTCAAATGTAGAAACAGTCATGTTTCTTCTAGATGGGGTATATGGTTTAAAGTGTTTCATTCCCATTATCTTATTTTCTCCTTTCTGCAAAATTAATTAAAATCTTCGCATTACTTTATTACTTTTAATTTTTGTGCTGCTTGTTTTTAATTAATTTTGTAATAATTCTTTTTTGAATTATTCTTTTTTATTTTCCTGGTTTATTCCAGATAATTTTATTTTTTATACTCCCATATCAATTGAGTCTTTATATTTTGTTGAAATTTTAGATGCTTTTCCACCTTTTGCAAGGTATGTTTTATCTTCTGGATTTACATCAATAGTAACTATTGCTTTTTTCCAGTCAGATGTTTTTCCAACATGTGCACCTACTCTTTTTTCTTTTCCTTTAACACTTATAGTGTTTACTTTTAATACTTTTACCTCAAATAATTTTTCTACTGCTTTTGCAATTTCAATTTTTGTAGCTTTTTTATTTACTTCAAAGGTATACTTTCCTTCTTGCATATCCATACTACTTTTTTCTGTAACAATTGGTCTTACAATAACTTCTTCTGCTATCATTTATGCGTACACCTCCTCTAATTTTTTAACAGTATCTAATGTTATAACAAGTTTTGTATATTTTAGTAAATCATAAACATTAATTGTATTTACTAATGTTGTTTTAATTCCTTTAATATTTCTTGCAGATTTTTGAACATTTTCATTTTTTTCTGGTAATAAAATTAGTGCTTTTCCTTCTACTTTTAAATTGTTTAGCGCATCTACCATATTTTTTGTTTTTATTTCATCAAAAGCTAATTTATCAACAACTACTAAAGAATTTTCTAATACTTTTGAGCTTAAAACTGATAAAACTGCAAGTCTTCTTTCTTTTTTATTTACTTTATATTTATAGCTACGTGGTTTTGGTCCTAAAGCAATACCACCTTTAATCCATTGTGGTGCACGAATACTACCTTGTCTTGCTCTACCTGTTTCCTTTTGCTTCCATGGTTTTCTTCCACCACCTGAAACTTCTGATCTTGTTTTTGTGCTTTGTGTTCCTTGTCTTTGATTAGCTAAATAATTAACAAGTACGCTATGTACAATTGCTTCATTTGGTTCTATTCCAAATATTTTTTCATTTAATTCTATATCGCTAACCTTTTTACCTTTAATATCATATACATCTATTTTAGGCATTTATTCTTCCTCCTTCCTAGTTTGCTTTCACTGATTTTTTTATTTTTAGTATAGCACCCTTTGCACCTGGTACACTACCTTTTACTAATATAACATTTTTATCTAAATCAACTTTTACTACATCTAAGTTTTGTATTGTAACAGTTTGCACTCCCATATGTCCTGGAAGTTTCTTTCCTTTAAATACTCTACCTGGTGTAGAAGTAGATCCCATAGAACCTGGTCTTCTATGATACATAGAACCATGTCCCATTGGTCCTCTATGTTGACCATGACGTTTAATTACGCCTTGGAACCCTTTTCCTTTTGTAGTTCCTTGTACGTCTATTTTATCTCCAACTTCAAAAACATCTGCTTTTAATTCGTCTCCAACTTTTACTTCAACTGTATCTACTCTAAATTCTCTTAAATGTTTTTTAGCTGTTACATTTGCTTTTGTAAAATGTCCTTTTTTAGGTTTATTTAAATGTTTATCTTTAACATCTCCAAAACCTAATTGAACTGCATTATAACCATCTGTGTCTACATTTTTAATTTGTGCTACAACACATGGTCCTGCTTCAATTGCAGTAACAGGAACAACCAAACCTTTTTCATCAAAAATTTGTGTCATTCCAATTTTTCTTCCTATTAATGTTTTGTTCATTTTTATTTTTCCTCCTAACTATTGGCTGATTATTTAGATGATAAAATTTAAGTATTAAAATTTCTTAAATTCTTAAATATAAAATATCTAATTTATCAGCTTGGTTTTTGATTTTAAAAAATTTTTAAATTTAAAATTAAATTTAAAATTAAAGTTTCATTTCAATGTCAACACCAGCTGGCAATTCTAATTTCATTAGACTGTCTACTGTTTTTTGTGTTGGGTAAAGAATATCTATTACTCTTTTATGTGTTCTCATTTCAAATTGTTCTCTAGAATATTTATACTTATGAGGACAACGTAAAATTGTAACTACTTCTTTTTGTGTTGGTAATGGAATAGGACCTGAAACTTTTGCTCCTGTTCTTTTAGCAGTATCTACTATTTTTTCAGCAGACTGATCTAAAACAACATGATCATAAGCTTTTAATCTTATTCTAATTTTCTCACTAGTTGCTACGTTTGCCATAGTAATTTCCCTCCTTTTTTTAAAATTTACCTAGGCAAGTTTAAACGCATCCTGGTGTTTCTTTATTCACCGTTTAAAATTCCCAAGTTATTAACGGATACTTCATTTTTACAGCTTGGGATAAGTGATGGTTTTTTCTCTTACCGCCTGGTCTTAGCCAAGACATACTCTGCGAAAGTTCCCTCCATCCTTCATATCCGTAAGGATGTAGCCACATTTCGCTTCATCGCAAATCTAAACACCTAATTATTATACAACGCTTTGTTCCGTATGTCAACAGCTTTTTTAATTTTTTGTAATAATTTTGCTATATAATGTGTAGGGGCGATTTTAATCGCCCGCTACTTCGAAGTATTTCCTAACAATATTTATCTTTTTTCCAATTAATTATATTATTTTTTATATATTCTTTTATCTTTAAATATTCTTTTTCATTTCTTATTATGTGTTCATAAAATGACTTTTGCCAGATTGAATATGTTAGTTTTCTACTTACATTTGTTTTATAATGTTTTATTATCGTTGAAAGTGTTACATCCTTTTTGTATAATACTAAAACTAAAATATGTATATGGTTAGGCATTATTATATATTCATCTATTATAATATTATCATATATTTCTGTTATTTTATCTATATATTGTTTTGATATTTCTCCTTCCTTTGTTAATTCTATTTTATTATCTTTTGTTATTTTTCCTAATATCTCTACTCTATTTTTTATACATAATGTAATAAAATACATGTTTTCTTTTGAATAGTCATAATTTTCTAGTCTTATTTTTTTTTCGTTGTGGTAATTTTTCTTTCATATTCTTCCTTTCTGGTTTTTTATTTACTATACAATTTGTTAGTAAATGCATTGAAGTAACGGGCGATTAAAATCGCCCCTACACATTATAGGGCATGTCTTTGAAGATTTATTATATTTTTTTAATAAATTTTTTGTAATATTGGATTTCTTTTGGCAGAATTGCCACGAATTTTAAAATAATTTGAAATATTAATCTATTTAGATACTATCATAACTTTATTTATTAATCAATAAAAAGTTTTCGACAAATTTTTTAATCTTTGAAGATTTGTTATTTTTTGTATGATTTTTTCGTGCAATAAAATAGCTATGTTTCCATAGCTATTTTATTGTTTTTGATTGTTAATATCTTAATATTTTTTAAATTATGTTTTTTTATATATCAAAGTTTCAATAGTTTTATAATCATTTCTATCAAATTCAATTATTGGTGTCATTTCATTATTTTTGCACATATTTTCAAATTCTTCTATTGTAACCCATTTTGCATCTATTACTTCATTATCTGTAAAATTTAAGTCTTTTATTTTTATATCTTTTCTAAACATCCACATATCTTTAAAATATTTGTATTTATCATTTCTTATAGTTTTTAAAAAAATAGCTTCTTCTTTATTTAGTTTTATACCAAGTTCTTCTCTCGTTTCTCTTACCACTGCATCTAATGTGTTTTCCCCCGCCTTTACAGAGCCTCCTCCAAATTCCCACATTAAAGGAAATTTTGCTTTTGTTTTTGATCTTTTACTAATTAGCATGTCTCCTTTTGAATTTACTATTACTGCCTGTGTTATATAATGGTATTCTCCTTCTTTAAGTCTTTGATTTCCATATCTATCTATTACATTTCCTGTTTTTTTGTTATCCTTATTATATATATCCCAAAGTTCCATTTAAAATTTTTCCTTTCTAGAAACTAACTTTAATTACATTATATATTAAATAATTTTAAAGTCAATATTTATATTTCAAAAGGTTGCAAATTTGCAAAAAAGGTGGTAAAATTCTACTATAATTTAAGGAGGAGGTAATTTTATGGAACATGTAGAAATAGGAAAAGTATACCGACATTTTAAAGGTAATTATTATTTTGTAGAAAATGTTGGAAGACACTCCGAAACAAAGGAAGTTATGGTAATTTACAAGCCTTTGTATGAAAGAGATGATGATTGCTATATATGGGTAAGACCTGAAAAAATGTTTTTAGAGGAAATTCCTCCAAGATCCGATAACATAACAGGTCAAAAACATAGATTTGAACTTGTAGAAGATTTAAAAATAGATTATACAAAAATTTAATTTAAGGAGAATGATATAAATGATTGATATTAAATTTTTAAGAGAAAACCCTGAAGTTGTAAAGGAAAATATTCGTAAAAAATTTCAAGATAATAAACTTATTTTAGTAGATGAAGTTTTAGAATTTGATAGAAAAAATAGAGAAGTTAAATTAAAAGGTGACGAATTAAGACAAGCCCGCAATGAATTAAGTAGTAAAATTGGTCTTTTAATGCGCGATGGAAAAAAAGATGAAGCAGAAATAATAAAAAAACAAGTAAATGATATAAATAACGAATTAGTTGAAAATGAGAAATTAGAATTACAATATGCAGAAGAAGTAAATGCAAGAATGATGAAAATTCCAAACATTATTCACCCATCAGTCCCAATTGGAAAAGATGATAGCCAAAATGTAGAGGTAGAAAAATTTGGAGAACCTGTTGTTCCAGATTATGAAATACCTTATCATACAGACATTATGGAATCTTTATCTGGAATTGATTTAGACTCTGCAAGAAGAGTTGCAGGAAATGGATTTTATTATTTAATTGGAGATATTGCAAGGCTTCATTCTGCAATTTTATCTTATGCTAGAGATTTTATGATTAATAAAGG
>CANRMR010000004.1 GCA_947631785.1 uncultured Clostridia bacterium
GTCATGCTTTTTTTATTTTAGTAAAAAATTTTTTTGTTTTTTATCTTTTTCTATTGACAAAACATAGTTAGTCTACATGGTTTACGTTTTTTTCTTCTTTTATTTTGTTTGGTTTGTACATTTTTTCTTTTCCTCCTTTTTTTATCATTTTTATTAGGCAAAGGTTTTATAAATTTTAAAAATATGTAAACAAGGAATCGAGCGAAATTTAAGCCTAGAAATTCTTATGAAAATTTTTTAGGGAATCTCACACACTGGTGAGGGCGCTGAAAAATTTTCATTAGAATTTATGCGTAAATTTTCGTAAGCGACGAAGTTTATCATTATTTTTAAAATTTATAATCCTTTGCTTTGTTATAAATAAAAAATTTTTGTTCTTGGGCACGGTGCTCCGTGCCCCTACATGTGTTTAGGCATGTTTTTGTTGGATTTGGGCAGACAGGGGCGTCTGCCCCTACATTTACATTTTTTTGGTATGTTTTTGAATGCAAAAATAGAACCTAATTTCATTTATTTTTGTTTTTTACATCAAAAATACACAAATGAAACTTGGTTCTATTTGTTTTGTATTTATTATTTTTATTTCTTTTAATATGTTACTTGTGTGTGTGTGTGTGTGTGTACTCTCGCAACGGTTCTAGCGTTTATTTTTGTTTTCATTTGTTTTTCTCCTATCTTTTTCCTTATTTTTATATTTACTTTATATCATAATAAAAAATCTTTTGCAATGGTTTTAAACAAACTTTTTTCTATTCCTACTATAATAATTCTTTAATAAATTAATTTTTCTTTTTGCAATGTTTGAATCAACTTTTTTAAATTTCAATAAACACCCTACATTTACAATTTTTAATTATTTTTAATAGTAATGTTGAAAAAATATTCTTGACAATTATAAAAGTTGTAGTAAAATTAAATTGTTAAGGTCTAAAAATTGCTAATCAGCAATTTAATTTCCAAAAAGTAAAAAAATATTGAAAAGAGGTGGTAAATTATTAGAAAAAATGATATAATATGAGAGGAGAAATAAAAGGTGATGAGTTTTATGAAAAAAATAATAGATGTTAAACCCTTAGAAAATTATAAGTTGATATTAACATTTGATAATAATGAAAAAAAGATAAAAGATATGAAACCATATTTAGAAAAGGGGATTTTTAAAAAATTAAAAGATAAGGACTTTTTTAAACAAGTTAAAATTTCTTTTGGAACAATAGCATGGGACGATGAATTAGAATTATGTGCAGATAGTTTATATGAAACAAGTGATAATATTTAAAATGTTTGTTCAATGCATAAAAAATAATCACAAATTATTGTGATTATTTTTTTATAATACCCCTACATATTAAAATAACTGCTTATTTCTTCTAAATCATTAAATGACTTTTGTCTTAGTATTTCATATACAACTATTGCAACGGAATTTGAAAGATTTAATGAGCGTATATTTTCTTTCATTGGTATTCTTATTGCTTTTTCTATATATTTTTGCAAAATGTCTTCTGGCAAGCCTTTTGTTTCTTTTCCAAATAAAACAAATACTTCTTCTAGTTTTGTATAATCCATTTGTGCATAAGTTTGCTTTCCTTTTGTTGTTACAAAGAACATATTATTTTTTTCTGGAGGATACTTTTCTAAAAATTCTTTAAAATTTTCATATTCTTCTATTTCTAATTTATCCCAATAATCTAGGCCTGCTCTTTTTACTGCTTTTTCTGATATATCAAAACCAAGTGGTTTTACAAGATGCAATTTTGCCCCTATTGCTGCACATGTTCTTGCAATGTTTCCAGTATTTTGTGGAATTTCTGGCTCTACTAATACAACATTTATTTTAGACATATTTTTTTCCTCTTTTCATATATTTTATTAGTGTTATTTTTCTTAAAAGGTAGGTACTTTTTAATGAATTTTATAAAAAAACTTTGTTTTGGTATTGCAATTGGTAGTGGTGCTATTTTACCTGGAATTAGCAGTGGTGTACTTTGTGTTATTTTAGGTATTTATGATAAATTAGTAGATAGCGTTATACATTTTTTTTCTGATATGAAAAAAAATTTTATGTTTTTATTTCCTATACTTTTAGGAATGGGAATTGGTATTATAACATTTGGTAATATTTTAAAAGTACTTTTTGAAAAGTGCTATGTTCCAACAGCATTTTGTTTTATTGGACTAATACTTGGCGCAGTTCCTTTGCTTATTAAAAAAGCAAATAATAAAAAAGGATTTAGACTTCATTATGTATTATATTTTTTAATTACATTTTTACTTACAATCGTTTCTTTAAATATAGAAAATTCTTATGTGGTATCATATGCTTCTAATCCTACATTTTTTTATCTTATACTATGCGGCTTTTTTATGTCTATTGGAATAGTAGTTCCTGGTGTAAGTAGTACAGTTATTTTAATGCTATTTGGTGTTTATGAAGTTTACTTATCTAGCATTGCATGTATTAATTTATCTGTATTGTTTCCCATTGCAATTGGTTTAATTATTGGTGGATTATTATTTTTAAAGGTAATTAATTTTTTGCTAACTAATTATTTTTCACAAACTTATTATGCTATAATTGGTTTTACTGTAAGTTCAATTTTTGTGTTGTATCCAGGTATTGGTTTTAATTTTGAAAGTTTTTTAGGTTTACTACTTTTCTTTATTTGCTTTAAAGCTGGATATTTACTTGAAAAATTATAATTTTTGTCTTCTTAAAATCCAGTTTTTATCGCATTTTATTGGTAATTTCATTTTAACTGTTTGGTTACTTCTTCCTGGATTTATATATTCAATTTCTTCTTCTGTTTCGCTATCCCATAATTTATCTATTATAAATTTATGGACCATAATTTGACCTGGTATAATAATTTCTATGGTGTCTCCTATTTGAAGTCTATTTTTTATTTCTACTGTTGATTTTCCTTCTTGATATTCTATTATTTTTCCTGCAAATTCATAATTTGGATTATACTGTTTTCCTTCATATTCTTGAAAATCTTTGTTATTTCTATCATTAAAATAAAATGTTGTAAGTTCTCTTGTTTTTACTTTATTTAATTCTTGCATATATATATTTGCATCATACATGTTTGGATTTTTATAGTAATCATCAATGGCGTTTCTATAACAATTTATAACAGTTGCTAGATAGTATTCTGTTTTTAACCTTCCCTCTATTTTTAAACTATCTACTCCCATTTCAATAATTTCAGGAATTTCTTTAATTAAGCACAAATCTTTTGAAGAAAATATATATGTTCCTTTTTCATCATGTTCTACTGGCATTAAATTTCCTGGGTTATTTGCTTCTTCTGCATACAAATTATATGCCCATCTACAACTTTGTGCACAATCTCCTAGATTTGCACTTCTTGATGCTAAAAAGTCACTTAAAAAACATCTTCCAGAATAACCAAAACATATTGCACCATGAACAAAAATTTCGGTTTCTAGTCTCATTGGAGTATTATTTATAATATCTTTTATTTGTTCTTTATTTAATTCTCTAGCTAAAATAACTCTTTTAGCTCCATTTTTATGCCAGAAATTTGCTGAATGGAAGCTTACAATATTAGCTTGTGTACTCATATGTATATCTACATCTGGTGCTTCTTCTTTTATTACATCTACTACTCCTCCATCTGATACAATTATTCCATCTACCTTTAGTTCATTTAACATTTTAGCTTGTTTTCTTATTTCTTCATAGTTTTCATCCCATGCATAAATATTAATTGCAACATAAACTTTTTTTCCAAGGTTATGTGCATATTTTACAGTATTTATTAAATCTTTATCTTGCATGTTTGTTCTTGTTCTTAAAGATAATGATGATGTTCCTGCATATACAGCATCTGCTCCATATAAAAATGCAATTTTTGCTTTTTCAAATGATCCAGCTGGTGCTAATAATTCTGGTTTTTTCATATTTTTCACCTTCTTTTCTTTGCATTATATCATTTTTTTTTTATTTTTGCTAGCTTTTTTAACAAGAAAAAGATATATTGAGTTTTGCAAGCGACGATGTTTATCATTATTTTTATAAATTTATAATCCTTTGCTTTGCGATGTAATAAATAAATAATTTTTATAAAATTTATGTTATTAAAAATAAAATATTTTTTTAATTTGGGCACGGTGCCCCGTGCCCCTACAATTTTTGTATTCCTTTGTAGAATTTGGGCGGACAGATAAAACTTAAATATTTTATCTATTTACTTTTTTGTATTTTTTTGATATTATGTTATAAAGTATTAGGAGTTGTATATGAAAGTTATAAAAAAGAAAAAGAAAAAAAATAGATTAAATAGATTTTATATGATGCTGCTTTATTTTTGCATTTATGCTTTTTTAGGTTGGCTTATGGAAACAGCATATGCATATTATGTTTTTGGACATTTTGTTAAAAGAGGTTTTTTGTTTGGTCCACTTTGCCCTATTTATGGCTTTGGTGGTGTAATTCTTTATTCTCTTTTGGCAAAGTATAAAAAAAGCCCTTTAAAATTGTTCTTTTATTCGGCTATTGTTTTTTCTGCTTTTGAATATGTAGCAGGCTTTATGTTAGATGCTTTGTTTCAGACTAGATGGTGGGATTATACTGGAGAATTCTTAAATTTAAATGGACGTATTAGTATATTTTTTTCTTTTGTTTGGGGGATTTGTTCTATATTATTTATAAACTATATACATCCTTTTATTAAGAAAAAATTAAATCTTGTTTTAAAGGATATGCCTTATTTATTACAAAAAGTTGTTGCTAATTTAATTTTAATTGTTTTGACTTTCGATACAACACTATCGTGCATTAGGCATCTAAATATAATTTAATATAAATAATAAAAAACGTAAATAAAATTTACGTTTTTTATTATTTTAACTTACTTATTGCAAGTCCATCTCCTATTTCTAATATTTGTGTATCTAGGTTTGGATTTTCTGTAATTTCTTTTATGTACTCTCTTAAATTTCTTACTGCTGTACGTTGTTTATGCTTATTATAATCGCTCATTACATATCCTTTGTATAAAATATTATCTGCAATAATTATTCCTTCTTTTTCTAGTAGTCTTAGTGCTTCTTTTAAAAAAAATGGATATTTTCCTTTTGCAGCATCAATAAACACAACATCATATTTTTCTTTTAATGTTGGAAGTATAGAAGTAGCATCTCCATACAATATGTTAATTTTATTTTGTACTTCTGCCTTTTTAATGTTTTCTTTTGCTTCTATTACTCTTTCTTCTTCACGTTCTATTGTATCTATTTTTCCATCTTTATCTAAGTATTTTGAAAAACATATTGCAGAATAACCAACTGCCGTTCCTATTTCTAATATTTTTTTTGGTTTTTTACTGCTTAATATTTTTTCTAAAAAATCAAGTGTTTCATCCATAATAATTGGGATGTGATCTTTTAATGCTTTTTCTTTTATTTCTTGCAATTTAATTTCATTCATTTTTAGTCCTTTCATTCACAAATAACATCTTTTTTATTTGTATAAATATTATCCATATATTCATCAGGGTAATGTTTATCTAAAAAACTATCTATTTTAGTTTCTGGCTTTATATTTTTTCTTCTTTCTTCTTGTCTTTGTGCTGCCATACAAGATATAATTATATCAAAAATTATAAAAATAGCAAATATAAGTGTAATTGTTTTCATAAAGTTATTATTTACATCTTTTTTTGATTTTTCAATTAGTGGCTCTATAACTGTAGCATACAAAACTCCAGCTAATCCCCAATAAGTACAATGTAATAGGCTTGTTCTTCCATTTATATTAAACATTAAATTAGAATAATTCCACGATATTGTTCCAAACATTTTCTCTTGTAAAAAGGAAAATAGATATTCAATAATTCCTCCTAATAATGCTGTAATAAAAAATACTTTTACTTTATTTTCTGTATTTATGTTATTTAATACAATATAATATATAACAATTCCTGCTCCATAAACTGGTATAAAAGGTCCATATATTAGTCCCTTCCTTGTTTCCAAAAAACCTTTTTGTACTAAGGCAACAATTGTTTCTACTAAGCATCCTACCATACTTCCTATAATAAATAACCAAAATATTATAATTAATTCTTTTAATATATTTTCTTTTTTCATTTTTTTACCTCATTTTTTTTTACTTATATTATATTGATTATTGTCCTTTTTTGATAGTGCATGTAATATCTATAAATTATATTTCGATTGTTCTTACTTTGTATTCTATATCTTTCATAAATGGGTACATTTCTTTTAATCTTTTATATGTTATCATTTGTTGTCTTGGTTGTGGATTTTTTTCACTGTATGATATTAATTTTTGTGTATAGCAATTTTCAGTTGTTTTAAATACTAAGTATCTATTTTTTACATAAGTTAAATAAACCTGGAAGCCAGTATCTAATTGTTTTTCAAATTGTTCAAATTGTTCTTCTATCTCTTTATTTTGCATATATCATTTCCCTTCATAATTTTTATTTTATCATTTCTTCAAATTCTTGCTCGGTAAGTATTTGTATTCCTAAACTTTGTGCTTTTGTAAGTTTACTTCCTGCATCTTCTCCTGCTAGAACATAATCTGTTTTTTTAGAAACAGACGATGATGTTTTTCCCCCATAGCTTTCTATTATTTTGCTTGCATTATCTCTTGTATAGTTTTGCAAACTTCCTGTTAGCACAAAGGTTTTTCCATCAAAACGAAAGTCTTTTACCTCTTCTTTTGTTTTCATGTTTACTCCTGCTTTTGATAGTCTTTCTATTAAGTCCTTTGTTTGTTCTTGTTTAAAAAATTCAAAAATACTTTTTGCCATTGTTAGTCCTACATCTTCTGTTAATGCTAAACCTTCTAAAGTTGCATTTTGCAAATTTTTCATTGTTTTATATTTTTTTGCAAGTGTTTTTGCAGATTTTGATCCAATATGCCTTATTCCTAATGCGCAAATTAATTTATCTAATTCATTTTCTTTACTATTTTCTATTGCTTCTACTAAATTACTTGCAAATTTTTTTCCATTCTTTTTTAAAGATTCCAAATCTTCTTGTTTTAAATAATATATATCTGCAATATTTTGTATTAAGCCTTTTTCTAATAATTGTTCAATAATGCTATAACCGAAGTCCATCAATGTCCATTCCTTCTTTTGATGCAAAGTGTACAATGTTTCTTAGTGTTCTTGCAGGACATTCTATTCCGTATGCAACGAACTGCCGCTTCTCCTTCTTCTCTTACAGCTTCTGCTCCACAGACAGGACATGTATTTGGCATCGCAAAATCTTTTTCTTCCCCTGTCCTTTTTTCTGTTAATACTTTTACTACTTCTGGTATAACATCACCTGCTTTTTGAATTAGTACATGGTCTCCTATTTTTAAATCTTTTTCTTTAATGAAGTCTTCGTTGTGAAGCGTTGTTTTTGATATTGTTGAGCCTGCAACATTTACTGGTTCTAATATTGCCATTGGTGTTATTTGACCGTGTTCTACCTACTTGGCAGATAATATCTTTTACAATAGTTTCTTTTTTTTCTGGAGGGTATTTATATGCAATTGCCCATCTTGGTGTTTTTGAGGTAGTTCCTAAATCTTCCCTTAAACTTAGGTTGTCTACTTTAATAACTGCTCCATCAATTCCAAATGTTAATTTTTCCCTTTTGCTTCCTATTTTTTCTATTGCACTTATTACTTCTTTTATATCTTTACATAGTATTTTAACAGGGTTTACTTGAAATCCTATTTCTTCTAAATATAATAATTCTTCATAATGAGAATTAAATTCTTTTTTATCTATTTTTTGGACATTAAATATATAAATATCTAGTGGTCTATTTTTTGCAATAGAAGAATCTAATTGTCTTAATGAACCTGCTGCTGCATTTCTGCTGTTTGCAAACAGTGGCTTATCTAATACCTCTTGCTCTTTGTTTAATTTTTCAAAATCCTTTTTTGAAATAAAAACTTCGCCTCTTACTGTAATATCAATATTTTCTTTTAATATTTTTGGAATTGTTTTTATAGTTTCTAAATTATGTGTTACATCTTCTCCTATTTGACCATTTCCTCTTGTAGCACCTCTTATAAATTTTCCATTTTTGTATTCTAATGCAACAGATAATCCATCTATTTTTGTTTCTACAACATAGTTTGTTTCTTTTTTTAATTCTTCTGAGGCTTTTTTTATACGTGTATCAAATGCATATAATTCACTATAATCAAAAATATCTTGCAAACTTTGAAGTGGAACTTCATGCTCTACCTTTTCAAAACCTTTTTTTACAGTTCCTCCAACTTTTTGTGTAAGAGAATCTTTAGTTATAAGTTCTGGATATTTTTTCTCAAGGTTTTTAAGTTCATTCATTAGCATATCATATTCAAAGTCACTAATTTCTGGACTATCTTCATCATAATATTTTTTTGCATGGTATGCAGTTTCTTTTCTTAATTCTTCAATTCTTTTTTTTGCTTCTTCTTTATTCACGCTTATACTCCTTTATTTATCTTGTAATAATTGTTTTCCATTTTTTATGTATGTCCAACCAGAAAATACTGTTGCAATAACAGCTAGTACCATTAAAATAGATGTTATAATATTTATGCTTAGTTCTATACTAGTTAATTCATTATTTACAAAATAGAAAAAGCTATTTGTTCCATTTATATTTATAAATGCTAAAATAATTGCCGTCATTTGAAAAACTGTTTTTAGTTTCCCCCACATATTTGCTGCAATTACTTCTCCACCTTTTTCTAGCGCAATTAGTCTATATCCTGATACTATAAATTCACGCGTTACAATAACAATTGGTATCCATGCTGGAATTGAATCTAATTCTACTAATATAATCATTGCAGCAATTACTAAAATTTTGTCTGCAATAGGATCTAGAAATTTTCCAAATGTAGTAATTTCATTTCTTTTTCTTGCAATATTTCCATCTAATTTATCTGTAATAGATGCAATTATAAATATTCCATCTATTATTAGATAGCAAATAGGAATACCTAAAAATGCTTCCTGTATATTTATAAGTGGTATAATAACCATAATTGGCACAAGTAATATTCTAAAAATTGTTAATTTATTTGCTAGGTTCATTTTTTTGCTCCTTCATAAGTTTTTTATAATTATATAAAAAAACTATAAAAAAATAAATAGTAAACCTAAAAATTTTTTATTTTCTTTGTACTATATCTACAATATCTGATATATATTCACCAATTACAGGAATATTTAATGTTACAATTTTTTGCAGTATTATAACAATTACTGATGTAATTAATGTTACCCCAATTCCAATTCCAATTCCTTTTGATATACCAGATAATAAATTTCTAATTAATATTTGTTTTTTATTTCCTAATATTTCTAATAAATCCATAACCTGATTTCTTTCTAGTACATAATTTATTTTATCAATTCCTTTGTTTAGTTTTTCTACTTTTGATTTTCTTACAAACATAAATTTCACCTATTATTAGGGTGGAATTTTTTTTAAATTTTATGCGTTAAAAAACTCTTTATTTTCTATATTATAGAAAATAAAGAGCGAAAGTTTCAATTGCTTAAATATCCTTTTACTGCAAGCAGCAATATCCACGCCTTTTCTTCATTAAACTGTGGTATTTTTTTTGGTACCTCAATTTCGCTTATATCTATTTCAGATATTCTGTTTGCATATTTGGAATTTTTAAGTATTATTACTAGTGCCGTTACATATTCGGCAATCGCAAGTTTTGGATTGCCTTCATTTGCATTTTTGATTATATAGGCTTTAAGAAATGCCATAATCTTTTTTACGTCTTCTGTTGTTTGTAACGACGGTATTTTTGTGTTCCAACCCTTATTCATTGTCCGAAAGGTATTTACACATTCTTGAATTTTTTTCATCTTTTTTTCCTCCTTTTTGATGAATTATCATCCCCTAAGATGTCTTATATTGTTATGTTTTTAGGAGATTTTTATAATTTGACTTATATATTATCATACCATATTTTATTATCATTTTCAATAATTTATGTATGTTTATGCTTAATTTTTAAATAAATATTATATACATGTGATTACATATTATTTTTAACTGCATCATTTACTACATTATTTTGATTTAATGTATTTTCTTTATTTGGTGTCATTTTATCTATCTCTTCTTGTTTTTGTTTTTCTTCTTCTTGAACTTTTTCTAGTTCGTCTATTAATTCTTGAAGTCTTGCTAAATCTTTTCCAATTTGTTCCCAATTATTGTTGCTGCTAGATGTGTCTAAATTTTCATTCGCCTTTATTATTGCTTCAATTAATCCTTCTTTGGTATCTGTATTTTCTACTTCTATATTTGAGGTATATTCTGATGATAGTAAATTATTTAGTGCTTCTTCTAGGTTATTTCCTATTGCAACTTTATTTCCAGATGCTACTATTACCTTTTTTAGTACTGGAACACTTGCTGTTTCGTTTAATGTTTGTTGATAAATTGGCTCTACATATAAAAGAGTATTTTCAATTGGCACAATTATCATATTCCTTACAAGCTTTGTTCCTGTTACATTAACACTTGCAATTTCTTTTGCAATATTTTCGTCTTCTTCTATTTGCTTATCTAACTGAGTTGCACCTATCATGTTACTGTCAGATGAAAATTTATATAAAGTTAACTTTTTATTTGTTCCATTAGTTTCACCTACAAGATATGCTGTTATATTTTGTTTGTTAAGAGGTGTATAAGGTATAACAAGACCTAATTTTTCGCTACCACCATCTACAGTTTTAAGCATTGTATAATAACTTTCCATTGATGTTGCTTTTGTTCCAGTTGAAGTATAATTTGCAATTTCCCATATATCATCTCCACGATATAATACATCTGTTCCTACATTATGATACATATTAAGCATTTTAGCTTGTATATCATATAAGTATTGTGGATACACAAAGTGTTTAGATATTCCTTCTGGTATTTGATCTGCCTTTTTAAATAATGTTGGATAGATTTTATTATATGCAATAGCAATTGGATCTGTTTCATCTGTAATATAGAAATCCATGCTTCCATCATAACTGTTAACTAATACTTTAATAGAATTTCTAATATAATTAATTGTTTGTTTTTTATTTTTGTATTCTATTACAGATGTTTGAGAATATGGATATTTAGAAGATACTGTATATGCATCTATTACCCATATTTGATTTCCATTATCATCAATTACCATATATGGATTTTCGTCATAAATTAAATTTGGCATTATTTTTTCTGCTCTTTGGATAATATTTCTATTTATTAATATTTTGCTATCATTGTTTACATTAGTAGATAATGCAAGTTGCATGTCTTTTTCTTTTATTGCTAAAATTAATCTATCAAATAAATTTAAGTTAAGCCCTGCTTTTCCATTATACACAAATGTTGCATTTTCTGCAGTATTTGTTGGATAATCAAATTCTACTTTATTTTTCGTATTTGTAACAATTGTATTTTTGGTTTCTAGGCCATAATATATTCTTGGCTCATTTACTTTTATTTTGTCTTCTTCATCATTTACAAAACCTTGTTTAATATATTTTATATTTCCGTCTTCTTTACTTTGGTTTGCATCTGTAATTATAGTACCAAATCCATGTGTATATTCATATGTTTTATTGTTATAACTACTATTAGAATTACTAATTTCTCTAGGAGAAACGTATACTAATGTATCTTTTCCATCTATATTATAAACACTTGCTGCTTGTTTTCTAAAAGAATAATATCCTGTGCTTGTTTGAAGATTGCTTAATGTTTTATATGTAATATCAGAAGAGATAACTGGTATATTATTTATAACATTTTTGTTTGTATTTGCTTCTTCTTTAGTAATGGTACCCGTTGCATTTAGTTGTTTTTCCTCTATTTCTATGTTATATGCCTTTTTAGTATATTTAATATTGTTTTCAATGTAAGTTTTTTGTTTGTCTAATTCATTTGCATTAATAAAAACAAGTTGAAATATAGTCATTATTAAAAACATAATTACTAAATAAATTGGAACTGCAAGTATTGCAAAAAAGACTTTTTTTATTTCTTTTTTCTTAAATGCACAAATTGCTCTGTAAATAGATATAACAATGACTATTGCTAAAATTCTATATCCCCATAGCTTAATTGTAACATCTGTAATTCCAGCACCAATAATTTTTGTTTCGCTTTCATCATGCAAACTTAAAAATCCATCTGTTGTAATGCCCTGCGCATTTAATATAATAAACAAGGCAATTCCTATGGTGATTAACATTGCATTTACAATAATATGTTTTAAAAATGTATTTGTTTTTAGTGTTTGTGCATTAATTCCATCAAAATATTTATTAAATACAATAATATAGTAAATTGCAACATAGGCTGTAAGTAATATCATTACTATAATAAAATATCCAAGGCAAAACTCTATAAATGGCTGTTTAAAAAAATAATACCCTATGTCTGTATTAAAAACAGGATCATTTACTCCAAACCAAGCTGCATTTGTAAATAACATTACCTTTTGTGCAATTATATCTGAAGTAAATATACTTATAATTGCTGAAATAATTAGTGCAATTGATTTATTTGGAAGTTTTGGCATTTCCTTTTTTTCTTCTGCAAAAAAACTTTTTAAACCTTTTTTTATAAATCTGTTTGTAATATATATAAATGAAAATAAGATGATAAAGTTAACTGCCATAACTACATATTTATATAATAAATTTTGTTTTAAAACATCTAAATATTGTTCTCCAATTTCTAACGTTTCTAAGTAGCTTCCTCTGTAAGATATATAAATTCCTATTGCAATAATTATTATGAATAATAATACAATTAACATCCTTTTTTTGCTGTGTTTTGGCTTTTGTACATTTTTTTCTTTTAAATTTGTACTTTGCATTTTATCTTCCTTTCCAAAATTTATTTATATTTAACATATGCTACAAATTCTTAAATTATTTTTTTATTCTATAATAGCCTGAGCAAATTCTTTGCTATTAAAAATTTCCATGTCGTCAATTTGTTCTCCAACTCCAATAAATTTGACCGGAATTTTGTTTTCATTAACAATACCAATTACTACTCCACCTTTGGCTGTTCCATCTAATTTTGTTAAAATAAGTCCAGTAATTGAAGATGTTTCTTTAAATGCTTTTACTTGTTCTATTGCATTTTGTCCTGTTGTAGCATCTAATACTAAGAGTACTTCTTTATCTGCATCAGGTAATTCTTTTTCTATAACTCTTTGTATTTTTTTAAGCTCATCCATTAAGTATTTTTTATTATGCAGTCTTCCTGCTGTATCACAAATTAAAACATCTGCATTTTTTTGTTTTGTAATTTGTATTGCATCATATACAACAGAAGCTGGGTCTATTCCTTCTTCTCTTTTTACAATATCACATCCAACACGATTTGCCCATATTTCTAATTGTTCTACAGCTGCTGCACGGAATGTATCTGCTGCTGCAATTACAACTTTTTTACCTTGTGTTTTTAATTTATTTGCAATTTTTCCAATTGATGTTGTTTTACCTACTCCATTTACACCAACTACTAAAATAATAGAAGGCTTTGTATTTAGGTTTAATGTATTTTCTGTCTCATCTAAAATATTTTGTATTTCTTGCCTTAACGCTTCTTTTACATTTTCAGTATCTTGAATATTTTCTTTTTTTATTTTTTCTCTTAATTTAGAAATAATTTTGCTTGAAGTATTTATTCCTAAGTCTGACATAATTAATATTTCTTCTAATTCTTCTAGCAAATCTTCATCTACTTTTCTAAAAGCACTAAAAACATTATTTATTTTTTCATCAAATGAATTTTTTGTTTTGCTTAAACCCTGTTTTAGTTTATCAAAAAATCCCATTTTGCCCACCTCTTTTTTTCATTTTCGCACCTTATTTTACCACATTTTCTATAAAAAATATAGGGGTAAGTGCAATTTTTTAAATATTTTTCTATTTGTTTTATTGTATTTTATATATTTTATTGATAAAATACAATAAAATATAAGGAGGTTTTATTATGAATATTTTTAGTTTAGAAGATTTTAGTATTTTAGAAATTAATAATATTTTAGATTTAGCTGAAGAATTTAAAAATGGTAAAAAAGTAGATTACAATGGTAAAAAAATTATTGCTAATCTTTTTTTTGAGCCTTCTACTAGAACGCATTATAGTTTTGATACTGCAGCTTTACGCCTAGGATGTAAAACACTAAATTTTGATAGTGTAAATTCTAGTTTAAAAAAAGGTGAAAGCCTATACGATACAGTTAAAACTTTTGAATCTTTTGGCTCTGATGCTTTAGTTATTCGTGCAACCGAAAACGAGTATTATAAAAATTTTAGTGGCAAAATTAATATTCCTATTTTAAATGCAGGTGATGGAACTGGTAACCATCCTTCTCAATCATTACTTGATTTGCTAACTATTAGACAAGAATTTGGAAAATTTGATGGTTTAAAAATTGCTATTGTTGGTGATATTAAACATTCTAGAGTTGCCCACTCTAATATAAAAGTTATGAGGCGTCTTGGTATGGAAGTATTTGTATCAGGTCCTGAAGAATACCGCGAAGATGAATATGATTTTGTACCTCTTGATGAAATAATTGATAAAGTAGATATTATTATGCTTCTTCGTATTCAACATGAAAGACATGAATCTTTAATGAAACTTTCTTGTGATGAATATAATAAATTATATGGTCTTAATTTAGAAAGAGTAAATAAAATGAAACCAAATGCAATTATTATGCACCCCGCTCCATTTAACAGAAATGTAGAACTTACAGATGATACTGTAGAATGTGATAAGTCTAGAATTTTTAAACAAATAGAAAATGGTGTTTTTGTTCGTATGGCACTAATTAATATGGCATTAGAAAACAAATAAAAAATTTCATAAATGTAAAGTGAACCCAAAATATTAGACAAAAAGTTTAACATTTTAGGTTCATTTTTATATCAAAATATTCTATTACATATATTTTTACATTAAATTTTCTGGATTTAAACATTGTAATATAGGAAGTACAAATCTTCCATCTTTTCTAATTAATACATCATCAAAATAAATTTCTCCTCCACCATATTCTGGTGTTTGAATACATACTAAATCCCAATGTATTGCAGATACATTTCCATTGTCCATATCTTTATATGCTCTTCCTGGTGTAAAATGAAAACTTCCTGCTATTTTTTCGTCAAATAATATATCATTCATTGGTTTTGTAATATATGGATTTAAACCTAAAGAAAATTCACCAATATATCTTGCACCATCGTCTGTATCAAATATTTCATTTATTTTTTTTGTATCATTTGCTGTTGCATTTATTATTTTTCCATCTTTAAATTCTAGTACTACATCTGTAAATGTAAAATTATGATAAGAACTAAGTGCATTATATGATACTTTTCCATTTACAGAATTTTTAATAGGTGCAGTATATACTTCACCATCTGGAATATTAGCTGTTCCAGAACATCTAATTGCTCCCATACCTTTAATAGAAAAACTAAGATCAGTTCCTGGTCCTATAATATGAACTTTATCAGTTTTTGCCATTAAATCTTCTAAAACTTTCATTGCTTCATCCATTTTTGCATAATCTAAATTACATACATTAAAATAAAAGTCTTCAAATTCTTCTGTATTCATACTAGCAAGTTGCGCCATAGAATCATTTGGGTATCTTAATATTACCCATTTTGTATTATCTACTCTTTCGTTTAATACCTCATCCATAATATTTTGATACATTGATATTTGCTCATGTGGTACATTTATTAAATTAGATATGTTTTTTGAAGCACGAATTGCAATATATGCATCCATAAGTTCCATTTGGTCTAATTCTTGTCTTTTCATTGTTTCAATCATATCTTTATTTGCACCTTTTAAAATAGTCGCTTTAATTTTTGCATCCTCAATTTTAACAAACGGATTTGCATTTACTTTATATACTTCTTTTACAATTTCATTTGCTAAATCATAGCAGTCTTCGCCTGATATATCTATTAATATATTTTCTTTTTCTTTTAATTTTACACTATAGTTTACTAAATTTTTAGCCAATTTTTTTATTCTTTCGTCAACCAATTTTATCCTCCTTAAATTTTATCTCCAAAATACTTCATATGCTTTATATGCAGAATATACATCATATTTACTAGTTACTTCATATGGTGCATGCATTGAAAGCACTGGAACTCCGCAGTCTACTACATCTACTCCTTTATTTGCTAAAATGTAAGCTATTGTGCCTCCTCCTCCTAAATCTACTTTTCCAAGTTCTGCAATTTTGTATGAAATATCATTTTCATCTAAAAGTTTTCTAATTTCTGCTATATATTCTGCATTTGCATCTGATCCTCCACTTTTTCCTCTTGTTCCTGTATACTTATTAATTGAAATTCCTCTTCCTAAGTAATCTGTATTATTTCTTTCAAAAGCATCTGCATAGTTTGGATCAAATCCTGCATTTACATCTGCTGATAGCATTTTAGAATTTGCAAATACCTCATTTATTAAATTTGGCTTATTAACATTTAATTTATCTAATATTTTACTTATAAATAAATCAAACATTTGCGTTTCCATTCCGGTATTTCCCATGCTTCCTATTTCTTCTTTGTCTGATAAAATACATACTGCTGTTTTTTTAGGATTTTGCACGTTCATTAATGCAGTAAGAGATGTATATGCACAAACCTTATCATCTTGACCATATCCTGCAACCATGCTCCAATCAAATCCCATTGTTTTTGCTTTAAATGCTGGTACTATTTCAAGTTCTGAACTTAAAAAATCTTCTTCTGTAATACCATATTTTTGGTTTAAAATATTTAAAATATTTAATTTTACACTTTCTGATATTTCTTTATTATTATATGGAATACTTCCAATTAAAAGATTTAAGCTTTCACCTTCTACTAAATCTTTTGCCTTTTTTTCCATTTGTTTTGTAGCTAAATGTGGTAATAAGTCTGTAATTGTAAAAATTGGATCTGAATTTTCTTCTCCTATTCTAACTGTAACTTTTTTTCCATTTTTCTTTACAATAACACCATGTATTGCAAGTGGTATAGCAGTCCATTGATATTTTTTTATTCCACCATAATAATGAGTCTTAAAATATGCAAAATCTGCTTCTTCATATAATGGATTTGGTTTTAAGTCTAATCTTGGAGAGTCAACATGTGACCCAATTATATTTAGACCATTTTTAATATCTTCTTTTCCTATTACTGCTAAATACATACTTTTTTCTCTATTTATATAGTATACCTTATCTCCTGGATTTAGGTTATTACAATTTTCTATATTTTTAAAGCCATTTTCTTCTGCTAATTTTTTTGCAAAAATTACAGCTTCTCTTTCTGTTTTTGATTCATTTAAAAAGTTAATATATCCATCACAATATCCAAATATTTTTTCTAAATCTCCATCTTTTGTTTTATTCCATCCGGTTTTCTCTTTTTAAAAAAAGTTTCTCTTTTAATTCTTTTGCATTTTCCAATTTAAAATCACAATCCTTCCTTTTTATATTATGTATTTTTTTATACATTAAATCTAAATAGAACAATATCCCCATCTTGCATAATATAATCCTTTCCTTCTGAGCGAACTAGTCCTTTTTCTTTTGCAGCAAGCATTGAGCCTTCTTTTACTAGGTCATCATAAGATACAATTTCTGCACGAATAAATCCTCTTTGGATATCTGTATGTATTTTTCCAGCAGCTTCTGGTGCTTTTGTTCCCTTTTTTATTGTCCATGCTCTTACTTCTGGCTCACCTGCTGTTAAAAATGACATTAAACCTAATAAATCATAGCTTGCTTTTATTACTTTATCTAATCCAGATTCTTCTAGTCCAAGTGCTTCTAGCATTTCTTTTTTATCTTCATCCTCTAAGCCAGATAATTCTTCTTCTATTTTTACACAAAGTGGAATTACTTGTGCATTTTCGCCTTTTGCATATTCTTTTACCATTTTTACATATTTATCGTTTTCTACATCTTGCAGTTGCATATCTGATACATTTGCAATATATAGTATTGGCTTTAATGTTAATAAATATGTGTCTTTTATTAATTCTTTTTCTTCTTCTGATAATTCAACAACCCTTGCTGACTTTCCTTCTTCTAATACTTTTTTTATTTTTTCTAATACATCTATTTCAAATTGTGCTTTTTTATCTGCTTTTAACGCTTTTTTTGCTTTTTCTAAACGTTTATCTATTGTTTCTATATCAGAAAAAATAAGTTCTAAATTAATTGTTTCAATGTCTCTTAATGGATTAATACTACCATCTACATGAACAACATTTGGGTCTTCAAATGCTCTTACTACTTCGCAAATTGCATCTACTTCTCTAATATGAGATAAAAATTTATTACCTAAACCTTCGCCTTTACTTGCACCTTTTACTAAACCTGCAATATCTACAAATTCAACTATTGCATGTGTTGTTTTTTGAGGCTTATACATTTTAGTTAAAACATCTAATCTTTCATCTGGCACTGCAACAACACCTATATTGGGTTCTATTGTACAAAAAGGATAATTTGCACATTCTGCTCCAGCTTTTGTAATGCTATTGAACATTGTACTTTTTCCTACATTAGGTAATCCAACAATTCCTATTTTCATTTTTTTCATTTCCTTTCGCTTTTACTTTTTAAGCTATTTTAGTATTTCTATTGCTTTTTGTAATTGTGTATCTTTTTCTTCTTCTATTGAAAAAATATTTGAAACATCTTCTGGAATATCTACTTCTACATCTGGTTTAATTCCAACTTCATTTATTTTATTTCTGTTTGGAGTTAGATATTCATTTGTTGTAAGTTTTATACCACTACCATCTTTTAATGACATTAATTCTTGTATTACACCTTTTCCAAATGTATTTTTTCCAACTATTGTAGCTTTATTATAATCTTTTAAGCAACCTGCTAAAATTTCAGATGAGCTTGCTGTGTTTTCATTAACTAATAATACTATTTTTTCTGTAATAATTGGATCTTTAGATGATTTTTCTGTTTCTTCTGTACCATTTTTATCTATTGTAATCAACGTTGTTTTTTCTTTTTCAACTATTAAATCTGCAATTTCTAATGCTTCGTCTACAATTCCACCACCATTATTTCTTAAATCAATTATTAATGATTTTGCTCCTTGTGACTTTAATTGGTTATATTTTTCTTCGAATTCTTCACCACATCCTGAATCAAATGCAGTAATATTTAAGTAACCAATATTGTTTTTTAATATTTTTGATTTAATATGGTTTAATTTTATATTTTCTCTTGTTAATGTAATATTAAAAGGCTTTCCATCTCTTATAATTTCTAATTCTACATTTGTTCCTGTTTCTCCTCTTATTTTTGATGAAACAACAGAAATATCCATTCCTGTACAATCTTCACCATTTACTTTAGAAATAATATCTCCAGATAAAATACCCTGTTTTTCAGCAACTGAATCTTCTATTGTTGCTATAACTACTATTTCGTCTGTATCTGCATATTTAGAAATGTATACTCCAATTCCATCAAAGTTACCCATTGTATCTTCTTCTACTTCTTCCATTTCTTCTTTTGTATAATAACTACTATATTCATCTCCTAATCCTTTTATATAGCCTTTTATTGCACTTTCTTTTAATTTTTCTTCGTCTACATCACCTAAATATACTTTATCTATTAAACTTTTAAATGTATCTAATTTTGAAGTTATTTCAGATGTTTCTTCACCTTTTGATACAAGAATATATTTTGTTTCTCCAACTTTACTACTTAAAAAAATTGTAGTTACAATAAATGTAATTACAGCTACCATAACAATTAACATAATTGTTTTATAAATACGTTGTTTTTTTTCTTCTTTCATTTTGCAAACCTACCTTTTTAAATATTTGGGGTTGCTAGATTAAAGCAACCCATAAATTTTAATAATATATAATTTATAATTTTTATACAGCTCCATATCTATTTTGAATTCCTAAATATGGGCATGGATTTACTTGATTATATATTCCACCTTGGCATACTTCAAAGTGTAAATGCGCACCATTTGCCATACCTGTTGAACCCGAATACATTATAACAGTATCTGTTGAAACAACTGTTCCAACTGAAATGCCACTTGCTATTGAACTACCATGTGCATATCTTGTGTAAATTCCATTTCCATGGCTAATTACAACATATAACCCCCATCCTCCTCCATATCCAGATGAGTTTACATATACAACAACACCATCTGCTGCTGCATAAATTGGTGTACCTTGTGGTGCATAAATATCAACACCTTTATGTGCAGTTCCTGCCCAGCTAGAATCACTTCTTCCTCCTGGTGCATAAACTGAGTTTACTCTTTTAGTTATTCTAGTTGGCCATGCCATTGTTCCGCCTACATATTTGTTATAGTCTGCATCAACAATTTCTGATCTACGTTCTATTTCTTTAATTTCATTACTTACTCTTGCAAGTTCTGCATTTTTTTCATCAATTTGCCTTTGAAGTTCTTTTTCACTTTCAGATAATTGTGACATATAACTATTTTTTGCAGCTTTATTATTTTTTAAAATTACATTTGCCTTTTCTTTATTTGCCTTTGATATTTTATATTCTGATTCTTTTTCTTCTAGAACTTTTTTTGATTCTTCAATTTTGTTTTTTTCTTGCTCAATCTGATCTAATAGTTCATTATCCATTTCTGTAATTTTTGAAACTAAATAATAATTTGATATAAAATCTGATAAACTTTTAGATTTAAGAAGTACATCTAAATAAGTAATTTTTCCTGTTTTATATTGAGCAACAACTCTTTCTTGCAATAGTTCTTCTTGTTTTTTATAGTTATCCTCTGCTTCTTTTAACTCTTTCTTTTTGGCATCTATATCAGTTTCTAGTGTATCTAATTTTTCTTCTATAGAGTTAATTTCTACCTCACTTTGTGAAATTTGCTCATCTAATTTTTGAACTTCTTGCATAGTAGAAGATATTTGTGTTTGCACTTGATCTAATTCTTCTTCTGTTTTATCTATTTCTGATTGTATAGAAGATTGCTGATTTTTAAGTTCTTCGCTTGTTGTTGCTAAAGTAGATATTGACATAGAAAACATAAAGATAAAAATTATAAATAAAATGCTTATTTTTTTTATCATTTTTTTCCTTCCCTTCTTTTTTATACTTGTAAATATCTTCGCATAGATGTAATACTTCCTATTGTTCCAATTCCTATTCCTAATGATAAATAAACAATAATAATTAAATTAAACATATCCGCAAAACTAACAAAAGCTATTTCTAAGTTTTTTACAATATCTACTTCCATTAAATTTTTAATTATAACATTATATGTAAGTCCAACAATAAGAATTGATATAATTGCTGCAATTACTCCAATAATTATTCCTTCAACAATAAATGGCCATCGTATAAATCCATTTGTTGCACCCACATATTTCATAATTGAAATTTCTTTCCTTCTTGCATATACAGTAAGTTTTATTGTATTTGATATAATAAAAATAGATATAATAACTAAAATAATTAATAATACTAATGAAATAATTCTTATTCCATTTGCAATACTCATTAATGCACTTATTACTTCGTTACTACTTCTAATTGCTCCTTTTTCATCTAAATATGGCACTTTATCTTTTATTTCTTCTTGTACCTTTTCATTAACACTTAAATCTGTGAATGTTATAATAAAAGATGGTGGCATTCTTTCTTCAGATATTCCTTCTAGTACACTTGCACTATCTTGATACTGAGCTTTCATCTGATTTAAAGCTTCTTCTCTAGATACATATGTAGTATTATTAATTCCATCAATTGAATTTAATATTTTTTCTGTTTCTTTTATTTGTGAATCTGTAACATCATACTTTAAATATACTTGTATTCCCTGTTCTTGTGTTATTCCTTCCATAATATGACTTACATTTTCACCGATTGTAAAAAAGATTCCAAATATTAACATAGCAGCACACATAATAATAAGGCAAGACGCTGTTGATTTTTTATTTTTTAATACGTTTTTAAACCCATCTCCTATTAAATATCCAATAACATTATATTTCACTGTCATAACCACCTTTTTTATCATCTCTTATAATATTGCCTTTTTCAATTTGAATAACTCTTTTCTTCATTTTGTCTACAATATCTTTTGCATGTGTTGCTACAACGACTGTTGTTCCTCTTAAGTTAATTTCATTAATTAAATTAATAATATCCCATGCTGTTTCTGGATCTAAATTTCCTGTTGGTTCGTCAGCAATTAACATAGATGGATTATTTACTAAGGCCCTTGCAAGTGCAACCCTTTGTTGCTCTCCACCTGATAGTTCATGTGGATACATTTTTGCTTTCCCGCTAAGACCTACTAGTGATAGTACCATTGGAACTTGTCTTCTAATATGTCTTGGTGTAGCTCTTACAATGTACATTGCAAATGCAACATTATCATAAACAGTTTTGTCTGGTAATAATCTAAAGTCTTGAAATACAACTCCCATACTTCTTCTTAAAAATGGTACTTTACTTTTTTTAAGGAATGTAGTATCTTTTCCATTTATAATAATATTTCCAGAAGTAGGTTCTTCTTCTTTTAATATTAATTTGATTATTGTTGATTTTCCTGAACCTGAAGCACCTACTAAAAATGCAAATTCACCTTTATCAATTTTAAAATTTGCATTATTTATTGCAGGAACTGTACCAGTTATATATTTTTTGTTTACATTTCTAAATTCAATCATTTTTTTCTCCTTGTAGCAATTTAAATTAACTCTATTTATATCATATCAATAAACTTAATTTATTGCAATACTTTATACCTAAAAAATAATATTTTTTTATGCTATTTTGTTAATATGTGTCAATAAAAGAAGGTGGGATCTCCCACCTTCTTTTATTGTTCGTTCTTTGGGCAGTTTTGGCATGTATCATACTTTCCCTTTGCTTTAGGTGTACATTGCCCATTTTGAACTTTTACTTGGCAGCTACTACTATCTTGCTGCCTAGATGTAAATAATTGCTGATGTGCCATAAAAAGTCCCTCCTTTTGCAATTATCACTTTATTGTTACGTTTTGTATTTATAATTATATCATATTTTTTTTACTTCTTCAATAATATCTTGAGTTGTTATTTTAAAATATTTCATTAATTCTTCTGCTTTACCAGATTTTCCAAATTTATTTTTTATTCCCATTCTAACTACCTTTTTTGGATATTTTTCTGATAGTACTTCACATACACTACTTCCTAGTCCACCTAAAGTGCTATGATCTTCAATTGTTATTATCTTTTTTGTTTCTTTAGCACATCTTATTATTGTTTCTTCGTCTATTGGTTTTATTGTGTGCATATCAAGAATTCGAATAAATATTCCTTCCTTTTCTAATTGTTTTTTTGCGTTTATTGCCTCATTTGTAGTAATTCCTGTAGAAATTACTGTAGCATCTATTCCATCTCCTATTTGTTTTGCTTTTCCAATTTCAAAGGTTTCATTTTCTGAATAGATTTTTGGACTTGCTAATCTACATAGCCTTACATAAACTGGACCTTCTATTTTAGATACTTCCCTTATTATCCATCTTGTTTGTACATCATCAGATGGACTAAATACTTTCATGTTTGGAAGTACTCTCATCATTGCAATATCTTCTAACATTTGATGTGTTGCTCCATCTTCTCCAACTGTAATTCCACTATGTGTTGCACAAATTTTTACATTTAAATTTGGATAGCATATACTATTTCGTATTTGGTCATATGCTCTTCCTGCTGCAAATACCGCAAAGGTACTAACATACGGTATTTTTCCGTATGCTGCAAAACCTGCTGCAGTAGATAACATATCTTGTTCTGCAATTCCCATATCAAAAAATCTATTAGGAAATTTTTTTGCAAATATGTTTGTCTTTGTAGCTGTAGATAGATCCGCATCTAGTACAACTATATTTTCATTTTCTTTGCCTAAATTTGCTAATTCTTCACCATAACTTTGTCTTGTGGCTATTTTTACTTTTTCTTCCATAATTGATTTATTTTCCTTTCTATCTTTATTATTTATATAATAAATTTTGTAATTTAGCATAGTGCCCCATACTACTAAAATCTTGTTTTTTAATATATTGTATAATTATTTTTTCATAAGTTCTGAAATTGCTTTTTGGTATTCTTCTTTATTTGTTGCCTTTCCATGCCACTCTACTTTATTTTCCATATAAGAGACTCCTTTTCCTTTTATTGTTTTTGCAATAATTGCTGTTGGTTTTTCTTTAACCTTTTTTGCTTCTTCAAAGGCTTCTATTATTTGCATAAAATCGTGACCATTTATTGTAATTGTATGAAAACCAAAGCTCTTAAATTTTTCTTCAATTGGATATGAATTCATAACTTTATCTATTTCTCCATCTATTTGCAAATTATTGTTGTCTACAATTACACATAAATTATCTAATTTATAATGGGCTGATGTCATTGCAGCTTCCCATATTTGGCCTTCTTCTATTTCTCCGTCTCCTAACATGCAGTATACTCTAATTTCCTTTTTATCTAATTTTGATGCAAGTGCTATACCATTTGAAACAGAAAGTCCCTGTCCTAATGAACCAGTAGACATATCTACTCCAGGTACATTTTTCATATCTGGATGACCTTGAAGTTTTCCATCAATTTTTCTAAAACCTAAAAGTTCTTCTTCTTCAAAAAAACCTTTTTGTGCCAAGGTTGCATATAATGCTGCTACTGCATGTCCTTTTGATAAAATAAATCTGTCTCTATCTGGATTTTTTGGTTCTTTTGGATTAATATTCATTTGATTAAAATATAGTACGGTTAATATATCTGTACAAGATAAAGAACCTCCTGGATGACCAGATTGTGCATTATATACCTGATTAATTATTTTTTTTCTAATTTCATTTGAAATTTTTTCTAATTCTTTTATATCTATATTTTTCACTTTTTTCTCCTTAAACTGATTTTCTACTTTTCTTATATCATACCCATTTTTATTCGTCAATAATATTTTTTTAATTAAATACTAAAAAAAAAGATGTACTTTTTATACATCTCTTTTTATTATTTAATTTTAATCAATTACTTCATTTATCTTAATATCTCTTACATGTTCTATTTTTTCCCATTTTGTTTCTGGTTTGAATAAACATTTAATATTAATTGCAATCCAAGATGCTAAAAATATTGGATAACATAAAAGTCCTTTTGCCATCGGTTTAATTGGCTTTTTATCTAACTTCATTATAATTATTGCAACAAGTATTGGAACAATAAATGTTGGAAGTAAATACATTAAAATATTAAGAATAAGTTCTCCTGCTGTCATTCCATTTACTGCATAAATTATAAAGTTTAATAATATAAGAGTAAAAGTAATAATAAGCATTGGTATTGTTCCTAATATATATAATAAACCATCTAGGTTCATAAATGTTTTCTTTTCTTTTACAGCTTTTGCTAAATCTTTTGTATATGTTTTTAAACATTGAATATGTCCTACTGTCCATCTTGAACGTTGTGACCAACTTTGTTTAAATCCAACTGGTTGTTCGTCATATACTATTGCATCTGTTGCCCATCCAAGCTTGTTTCCAGATATTATTCTTTTTAGTGAAAATTCTATATCTTCTGTTAATGTTTGGGTATCCCAACCATTTGGTTTAATAACATCAAAACGAACCATAAATCCTGTACCGTTAATTAATGGTGATAATCCCAAGTTATATCTAGCTAAATGATAAAATCTATTCATCATCCAATAATATATTGCATATCCTGAAGATACCCAGCTATCTGTTGGGTTTTTAATGTCTCTATATCCTTGAACTACATCTTCTCCTTGACATAATTTTTTATTCATATTTTTAATAAAATTTTCATTTACAATATTGTCTGCATCAAAAACACAAAATGCATCATATGGAGCATCTTCTTCTATTTTTTGTTTTAAAAACCATTGAAGTGCATATCCTTTTGTTTTATGTTCTTCATCAAATCTTTCATAAACAATGGCTCCTTTTTCCCTTGCAATTTCTGCAGTATTATCTGTACAATTATCTGCTATTACATATATATCAAACATATCTTTTGGATAATTTTGTTTTTTTAAACTATCTATTAAATTTCCTATTACAGATGCTTCATTATGTGCAGGAATTATTGCCATAAATTTATGATTTTTATTTATTTTTAGTGGTTTATCTTTTAATTTTACAAGTGAACATAAACTAACAACTAATTGATATAACCAAAATATTGTTATTATCCAAACCAAAGCTTGTTTTAGGATATATAAATATTCCATCTATTTCCCCTCTCTTTATTAATTATATTATTATTTTATTCTTTCTACATTATATTATACTATTATTTATAGAAATGTACAAATAAATATTTTGCATTAAGAACTAAAATTTACATACAATAACAAAGCATACAAATTTTATTTATCATCTTCTGATTCATCTATATCTTTTTTAGTTAAATTTATTCTTCCTTGTTCATCAATTTCGTAAACTTTAACTTTTACTATATCTCCCTCTTTTAGTACATCTTCTACTTTTTCAATTCTTTTTTTAGAAATTTTTGAAATGTGTAATAATCCTTCTTTTCCTTGTCCTAGGTCTACAAATGCTCCAAATGGCATTATTTTTGTAACTACCCCTTCATATATTCCATCTACTTCAATTTCTTTTACAATTTCTTTAATCATTTCTAAAGCTTTATTTCCATTTTCTGCATCATTTGCATAAATATACACCATTCCATCTTCTTCTATATCTATTTTTACTCCTGTTTCATCAATAATTTTGTTAATCATTTTTCCACCAGGACCTATTACATCACGAATTTTTTCTATTTTAATTTGTGTTTTTATAATATTTGGTGCATATTTTGAAATTTCTTCTCTAGGCTTATCGATTTGTTTTAACATAATTTCATCTAAAATATACATTCTAGCTTTTTGTGTTCTTTCAAATGCTTCTTCTATTATTTTATAACTTAATCCATCTACTTTAATATCTACTTGTATTGCAGTTATTCCATTTTTAGTTCCACCTACTTTAAAGTCCATATCTCCAAAAAAGTCTTCTAATCCTTGTATATCTGTTAGCATTACGTAGTTATCTGGATTTTCTGGATCAGTTACAAGTCCTGTAGAAATTCCCGCTACTGGTTCTTTAATTGGAACACCTGCATCCATTAATGCCAATGTGCTTCCGCAAATGCTTGCTTGTGAAGTAGAACCATTAGAACTTAATACCTCAGATACAACACGAATTGCATATGGGAATTCTTCTTTAGATGGAAGTACTGGTACTAATGCTTTTTCAGCTAATGCACCATGTCCAATTTCACGTCTTCCAGGTCCTCTTGATGGTCTAGCTTCACCAACAGAATATGCTGGAAAATTATATTGATGCATATATCTTTTACTTTCTTGCTCATCAATTCCATCTAGTATTTGTTCTTCACTAATCATGCCTAATGTTGCAATTGACATTACTTGTGTTTGACCTCTTGTAAATAAGCTACTTCCATGTACTCTTGGAAGTATTCCTACTTCACATGACAATGGTCTTATTTCATCTAATTTTCTTCCATCTGGTCTTTTATGTTCTTTAAAAATCATTTCTCTAACACATTTTTTTTCTAACTTATATAATGCTTCTGCAATATCTGTAAGTTTTTCTTCTGTTTGTTCTTCTCCATATTTTGCAGTATAATCATTTATTACATCTTCTTTTATTTTATCCATGTTAGCATCTCTTATTTCTTTATCTTGAGCTTGTACATCTTTATACATTCTTTCTTTATAGTTTTGCTCAATTTCTTCATATACTTCATGGTCTACTTCAAAAGATTTGTACTCAAATTTAGGTTTTCCTATTTCTTCTTTAATTTTACTTATGAAATCACAAATTTTCTTAATTTCAACATGTCCTTTTTTTATTGCATCTAGCATAATTGCATTTGGTATTTCATCTGCTCCTGCTTCTATCATTGCTATTTTTTCTTTTGTTCCTGCAACTGTTAAATTTAATTTTGATTTTTCTCTTTGACTTAAAGTAGGATTAATAACAATTTCTCCATCTACATATCCTACATTTACTGCAGCTGTTGGTCCTCCAAATGGAATGTCTGATATAGAAAGTGCACATGATGCACCAATCATTGCTGCAACTTCTGGTGAATTATCTTGATCTACAGATAATACTGTTGCTACAACACATACATCATTTCTAAAGTCTTTTGGGAATAATGGTCTAAGTGGTCTGTCTATTGCTCTTGATGTAAGTATTGCTTTATCTGCTGGTTTACCTTCTCTTTTTTGGTAACTTCCTGGTATTTTACCTACTGCATATAGTTTTTCTTCGTAATCTACAGAAAGTGGAAAAAAGTCTATCCCATCTCTTGGTTCTTTTGATGCAGTTACATTTACCATAACAACAGTATCACCATATCTTACCATTACACTTCCATTTGCAAGTTCTGCAATTTTTCCATTTTCTATAATTAATTTTCTTCCTGCAAGCTCTGTTTCAAATGTTTTAAACATATTATCTCTCCTTCTTTTTTTGCACAAATTAGATGTAACCTCTATAATAAATTAATGAAAATTAGTTTATTATACAAGCTACTGTCTAATTTTATGCATTATAATTATTTTTTCTTCATTTTTCTTTTTTTATTCTAGTCTTAATTATATAAACTTTAGGACGTAAGCTTTTTAGCCAACGCCCTATATGCCTATATTATTTTCTTAATCCTAATTTTTCAACGATATCTCTATATCTTTGAATATCTTTTTTTGCTAAGTAATTAAGTAAATTTCTTCTTTTACCTACCATTTTTAAAAGTCCTCTTCTTGAATGGTTATCTTTTTTATGAACTTTTAAGTGTTCTGTTAGCTCTGTAATTCTTTCTGTTAAAAGTGCAATTTGAACTTCAGGTGAACCTGTATCATTTGCATCTCTTTTATAAGTTTCAATTATTTCTTGTTTTCTTTCTTTAGTCATAATATACACCTCCTATTTATCTTTATATGCCTTAAACTGAGCTTTAAGTGGTGTTATGTTCCTTAAGCCAAGTATAAGGTAATTTTTTTGCACTACTATTGTACAACATTTTTTAAAAAAAAGCAATATTTATTTAAATTTTTTTGCAAATATGTGTTGTAATTTAATTTTTTATCTTATTATGCATAATGCTATTATAAATAATCCAAATATTACTCTATATATTGCAAAGACTTTAAAACTTCCTTTTTGTAAATATTGTAATAAAAATTTTATTACAACTAATCCTACCACAAAACTTGCAAGTATCCCTAAAAAGAATGGAACACTAAATACAAAATCTTTTAGTTTAAATATTGTTGCAGCAAGTACTATTGGTGCAGATAGCATAAATGAATATTTAGCAGCTGATGTTCTATCTACTTTCATTAATCTTGCTGTTGTCATTGTTATTCCTGAACGTGAAACTCCTGGAATGAATGCTAAACTTTGCGAAAGTCCTATTAAAAATGTTTGTTTTAATGTCATGTCTTTATATTTAGTTTTGCTTTTGCATTTGCTATCTACTATGTATAATATAATTCCCATAATAATTAGTGCAACTGCCATAATTATTGGTGTTTTTAATTTGTCTTCTAAAAAATGGTCTAATATAAATCCTATTATTCCTCCTGGAATAGTTGCAATTACAATGTACCAAAACATTCTTCCTTCTACTGTTTTTTCTTTTTTTACAGCTAACTTATATCCACCTTTAATTAGCTCTATCCAGTCTTTACAGAAAAATATAGCTATTGCAAGTAGTGTTCCTGCATGAAGTGCAACATCAAATGCTTCAAATGATTTTACAAAGTCTGGATTTTGAGTCCAATTAAATATCCATGGAATTAAATTTAAATGTGCAGAACTAGATATTGGTAATAATTCTGTTAATCCTTGTACTATTCCTAATATAATTGCTTGAAATATGCTCATTTTATTTTCTTCCTTTCTTTTTTACATTTCTTTGAATATATTGTATAATGTATCTTTTATATATTCTGCTGATGTAACTGGTGCAACTTTACCTGGTATTGAAAGTGCCCAAACAAATTTTAAGTTTTGTTTTTTTACTTCCTTTTTATCAATTCCTCCTGGATTTGATGCAAGATCAATTAAAAGACAATCTTTTTTTACTTTACTTAGATTTGTTTCGTTTAATACAACAAAAGGAATAGTATTTATTATTATATCAAATTCATTAAGGTGTTCGTCTAAATTATTTAAATGTATTGGATTATATCCATATGCTTTTATCCATGCAAGGTCTGCGGGTTTTCTTGCTTCACATGATACATTTGCACCTATTCCCTGTAACATGTGAGAAAGAACTTTTCCAATTCTTCCAAATCCCATAACTAATACATTACTTCTATGCAAAGTTCTTGCTGTTTGTTCTATTGCAATTTGTATTGCTCCTTCTGCAGTTGAAATTGCATTTAATACTGCTAGTTCTTCTCTTTTTAGCATATCTATTACTTGTATATTTTTTTCTTCTAAAGATTTTAATGTATCTTGCCTTATTGCCCCTGCAATAAATGTTTTATCTTCTAAATTTTTTATTATATCCTTAATTAATATTTCATTTTTACTAAATGGTGCATTTATTGTTTCTCCATTACTAGATAGCGGAATTGGTGCAATTACAATTTCTGAATTTTTTATCGCTTCTTCTAAAGTATTACACACTATGCCAAAATTGTTTTCTGCTTTTTCTAATCCATAAGTATATACAAATATTCCATCTTTTTTTAGCATTTCTACTAAAGTAACAAGTCTTAAATCTCCTCCTATTACTGAAATTTTGTTTAACACTTAAATCACTCTCCCTTTGTATTTCATTATATTTATTTTTCTTATGTTTTATGTATTTTTATTCTCTTTCTTTCCCTATATCTTTTTGTTTATTTTTTTGTATACTTATTTTAAATTCATTATTACTTAAATTACCAGACAATTTATAAGTATCTTCTAAATGTTTTTTTAATTTTATTTCTTTATTTGTTAATTTTGTTTCTTTTTCATTTATATCTTCTAAATTTGGAAAATGTAATAAACTTTTTATTGGAATAAATAAAGGTTCTTTGTTTGCTATATCTGCATAAGAATTATCTGTATCTATTGCTGCATTTAAAAATTTAATTGCATTTTCTTTATCTCCATTTATCATATAAATTTTAGCAAGTTTATAATAAGAATCCGCTTCTTGTTCTTCACCTTGCAAGCTTTTTTGAAAATACTTTTCTGCCTCCTCTAAATCACCCGAAATTAAATATATTTGTCCTATATTATAATATGCATTATATAATATTGCATTAATTTCTGCAGCTTTTTTATAAAACATCATTGCATTTGAAAAATCATTTTGCATTGTATATGCCATCGCAATATGATAATATAATTCATAATTTTTTGGATCATATTTTAAAGCTTCTGTATATATACGTATTGCCTCTTTGGTTCTATCTTGTTCACACAAAATATCACCCAATAAAAATGTAGCATCTTTTCTTTCTGGTTTCTTTTTTAGCAAATCCTCCAAAATTACAATTGCATCTTCTTTTTTATCTAATTCGTTTAATAATAGTCCTACCTTATAATACGAATCATAATCTTTACTATCTATATCAATTACTTTTATGTATTCATCTAATGCTCTTCTCATTCCGCCTTCTTTTTCATAAATTTGTGCTAAATTTTTATGTCCTTTTACATTTTGAGGATATTTATTTAATAAAAGAATTAAAAATGCTTTTGCTTGTTTATTATTTTTAAACAATATACATGCTTTTGCAAGTCCAATATATAGTATTTCTGAAAATATATATCCTTTTGCTTCTAATAGTATAACTATAATTGGTATGATAACAGCTAATATGTACATTATTGTTTTTAATACTATACCAGCTTTTAAGTTAAATATTATTTCTATAAAATTTATAGCAATGCCTATTGCAGAAATTGCAAGTATTATTACATAATTTGCATCATTTTTCTTTATCATTTTAAAAAATATTATAATAAATAAAGCAAATGCTATCATATTAAAAATTAATTTTTCAATTAACATTTTTTTACCTTTCTTTTTTTTATATTTTTATTGTTTTTTTGGTAATTGAGAATAAAACAAGCATAATTGCATTTGTTACAACAATACATGCACCTGTTGGTACTGAGTATACATATGATAAAATCACACCAAAAAATAAACAAATTACAGATATTATTCCAGATGTTATAACTACACTTTTAAAAGTTTTGCACACTCTCATTGCTGTTAGGCTAGGAAATATAATTAGACTTGAAATTAGCATAGTTCCCATCATTCTCATTCCTATTACAATTGTAATTGCTGTAAGTATTGACAAAACAATTTTAAATCTATTTGCTTTTATTCCTGTAGCTTTGGCAAAGTCTTCATCAAAAGTTATTGCAAACATTTTATTATAAAATAGTATAAATATAACTAATACAAATAAAGAAAGAATAACACTAAGTATAATATCTGATTGATTCATTGCTAAAATATTTCCAAACATATAGCTATTTATATCTGTATTAATTCCTTTTGATAAAGAAATGGTAATCACACCAATTGCAATAGATACTGTAGATATTAGTCCAATTGCAGCATCTGATTTTATTTTACTATTTTGACTAATATGAAGGAGTATAAATGCTGCAATAATTACAACTGGTATTGCAATATATAGTGGTGCTACATTTAATGCAAGTGCAATAGATAATGCTCCAAATGCAACATGTGATAGTCCATCTCCTATCATAGAATATTTTTTAAGCACTAGGCTTACTCCTAAAAGCGCTGCACAAAGTGCAACTAAACTTCCTACTATTAATGCTCTTATCATAAATTCATATGTAAAAATTTCTTCAAACAAATTAACCATGATGACATCCTCCTAAGAATAACTTTCCAATTTCGCTTTTTTCATATTCTTTTGGTGTTCCTTCAAATAATAACTTGTTTTTAATATGTATAATTTTGCTTGCATTTTTAATTGCATAGTTAATATCATGAGATACCATAATTATTGTCATACCCTGTTTATTTATATCTTTTATTTTTTGATACATTTTTTTTGTTATAACTGGATCTAAACCAGAAATTGGCTCATCTAGTATTAATAACTTTCTGCTAGCACAAAGAGCTCTTGCAAGTAATACCCTTTGCTGTTGTCCCCCTGATAGTTCTTGGTAAGATTTATTTTTTATATTGTCTATTTCAAACTTTTTCATCATTTCTAGTGCTTTTTGTTTATCTTTTTTAGAATAAAAAGGTATTATTTTTTTACTGTTTAAACAACCCGATAACACTACTTCATATATAGATGCTGGAAAGTTTTTTTGAACTATTGTAGTTTGTGGCAAATAGCCTAGCTCATTGGGTTTTATTCCATTTAAATATTTAATTGTTCCTTTTTGTATTTTTTCTAATCCTAAAATACCTTTTACTAAAGTACTTTTTCCTGAACCATTTTCTCCTAAAATGCATACAAAATCACCATCTTCTACAGTAAAAGATACATTGTCTACAGCTCTTACATCATCATAATTTATACAAACATTTTCACATTCTAAAATTTTCATTTTTTTATTATCTCACATCCTAAAATCAATTAAGACCTTCCTTTAAATTTAATAGATTTTGTTTCATTATTTCTAAATAAGTTATTCCATTTTGAAAATCTTCTTTTGAAACATTATGTGCAGAATGTAATAATAACATTTTAGCACCTGTTTGGTTTGAAATAGTTTTAGCAACTTGTGGCTCTACTAATTCTTCATAAAAAATTACTGGTATATTTTCTTTTTGTATAGTACTTATTAATTTTGCAACTGCTTGTGCACTTACTTCAGTTTCTTCATTACAAGAACTATATGCTGCCTCATATTCTAATCCATATCTTTTTGCTAGGTAGTAAAATGGAAATCTACTTGCAGATACTATTTTTTTTCTTTTTGCATTACCTACTACTTCTTCAAATTGTTCATCTAATTTTTCTAGTTCTTTTTTATAATTTTTTGCGTTTTCTTCATAATATTCTTTATTTTTTTCATCAACTTTGCATAGTTTTTCTAAAATATTGTCACACATTATACTAGCATATTCTAGACTTGTCCAAATATGTGTTTCAAATTGATGTTCTTCATGTTCGTCATTTTTTTCTTCATCTATTTCTTCTATTTTATCTAAAGTTATATTTTTAGAACAGTCAACTACTTTTTCTTTATCTTTTAATGGAGCTATAATATTTTGTGCCCAAGTCTCCATATATTTTCCTGTATAAATAAATAAATCTGCATTTTGCACTTTTATTATATCTTGTGGTGATGGTTCATAATTATGGCTTTCTGTCCCTGGTTGTAAAAGCATAGTTACATCTGCTTTATCTTTTGCTATTTGTTTTGCAAAATCATATACAGGAAAAATAGTTGCAACAATTTGTATTTTATTTTCCTGTTTTTCTTCAGAATTATTTGTTATTCCTATATTTATTGCTCCTACAAACAAAAAACAAGATATAAGTATTGGTATTAAAACAGATAAAATTGTTTTTTTCAAATTTTTCTCCTTTTTTCTTCTTTTTTTCCGTATAATAATACCATTTTTTTGTAGTTTTGTCAATTTAAATTTGTGTATACATTTACACCTTCTATGTGAACTGTTCTTATTGTTTTATAATTATAACTAGATAATTTTCTGCCAAATGAATCGAATGTATAAGAAAAAACTATTTACTAAATTAAAGTAAATAGTTTTTTTATTTCTATGCTGATTTTAATTCTAATCTTAATTTATCTGCTATCATCGCGATAAATTCTGAATTTGTTGGTTTTCCTTTTGCTGCAGATACTGTATAGCCAAATATGCTTTCTACTACATCTGTTTGGCCTCTTCCCCATGCAACTTCTATTGCATGACGAATTGCTCTTTCTACTCTAGATGGTGTAGTTTGATATTTGTGTGCAATATCTGGATATAATTGTTTTGTAATTTGGTTAATAATGTCAATATCATTTACTACCATCATAATTGCTTCTCTTAAGTATTGGTAACCTTTAATATGTGCTGGAACACCTACTTCATGTATAACATTTGTTACCAATGCCTCTAAGTTTTCTTCATTTTTCTTGTTCTCTGGTGAAATTTCAATATAAGGTGCTTTTATTTCCCTTGAAATAGCTGTAATTGTTCCTGTTCCATTTTTAAAATTACTTGGTTTGTAGTTTACAAGCTCCCTTATTCTTTGAATTAGAAGCTGAATATCAAATGGTTTTATTATGTAATATTCAGCACCTAATTCTAATGCTTTTTTTGTAACCTTATCTTGTCCTACTGCAGAAATAATAATACTTAATGGTTTTTTTGGCATGTTTGAGTTTACAATTTTTTCAAGAACTCCGAAGTCCGTCTAGTTGTGGCATAATTATATCTAATAATACTATATCTGGATTTGTATTTAATATCATATCTACTGCTTGTTTTCCATCCTTTGCAACACCGATTACCTCCATATCTGTCTCGTTTTCTATGTATTTTGTTAATGTCATAGAAAATTCGGCATTGTCATCTGCTAATAAAATACTTACTTTGTCTTTCAAATTTCTCTCCTCCTATAAATTTTTTTAACACATTTGCGATTATATTCCTTTTTATTTTTTTATGCAATAGTTTTTTTACGAAAAATTTCAAATTTTTTCCAATTGTCCTTTAAAATTATATGTATATTTTCTGAATAACATCGATTTTCGATATTTTAAAACTAATTTCATCTTTCTTTTCTAAAAAATTTTTGGCATTTTCGTAAGGTGTTTTAATATACAAAACTACATTTTCAGAAAATTCTTCCTTTTCTATTATTAAATTTCTTTTTATGCAAAAATAACGAAATTTTTCTAGTTCTGAATAATCTAAAGTTACTTTAATTAAAACTCCTAGCTTTTTTGTTACAATTTGTGCTTTTTGCAAACATCCGAATTGCACAATTTGAATATGCCTTTACTAATCCACCAGTACCTAGCAAAATTCCTCCAAAATATCTAGTAACTACTATTAATACATTTACTAATTGATTTTTTTCTAATACATTTAAAATAGGTAAACCAGCAGTTGAAGCAGGCTCTCCATCATCACTACTTTTTTGCATAATTTGATTATTTTCTAAAATACGATATGCATAGCAGTTATGTCTTGCATCGTGATATTTCTTTTTTATTTGTTTAATAATATTTTCTGCATCATTTATAGTTTGTACTTCAAAAATGTGACCAATAAATCTAGACTTTTTTTCTATAATTTCATAATTTTCGTTATTTTTAATAGTTTTATATTCATCCATTTTTACTAGCATTCCTTTCTAATGCACAAGCCTGAAAAAGAATTAATTATTTTTCTTTCATTTTCCGCTTAAGTAACCTGTCGAATACGCAATTTGAAGATTAAACCCTCCTGTATATGCATCTACATCTATAATTTCACCTGCAAAGAAAAGTCCTTCTATTATTTTTGACTCCATTGTAGAAGAATTTATTTGTTTAATATCTATTCCTCCTGCAGTTATAATTGCTTCTTCAATTGGTCTAAAATTACTAATTGTCAATTTAAAATTTTTTATTAGTTCTACTAATTTTGTTCTTTCTATTTTAGTAATTTCATTTACCTTTTTTTCTTGGGAAATTTGAGATTTTTCTATAATAATTGGTATTAATTTTTTAGGAAGAAGCATATCTAAACTATTTTTAAATTGTTTGTTTTTTAATTTTGCAAAATCACTTTGTATACGCTTATCTAGTTTTTTATGTGTTAAAGCAGGTTTTAAATCAATATATAGGCTTACACCATTTTCTTTTAATAAAGTATCTATATTTTTATAACGTATTAAATGTGCAGAAGAACTTAAAATTATTGGCCCTGAAACTCCAAAGTGAGTAAATAACATTTCTCCAAAGTCTTCATATATTGTTTTTTTACTTTTTTCTTCTATTATTTTTATTGCTACATTTTTTAAACTAAGTCCTTGCATTTGTTTGCACATTTTCATTTCTAATACTTCTAATGGAACTAATGAAGGTCTAATTTTAGTAATATTATGTCCTAAATCTTTTGCAATTTTATATCCATCTCCTGTACTTCCAGTTTTTGGATAGCTTTTTCCACCAGTTGCAAGTATTACCTTATCTGCTTTTATTTCATTACCATTTTTACATTTTACACCTATAACTTTATTATTTTTTGCTATAATTTTTTCTACTCGTGTATTATATAGAATTTTAATATTTAGTTTTTTCATTTTATTTATAAAAGCATTTAAAACATCTTTAGATTTATCAGTTACTGGAAAAACTCTAGCGCCTCTTTCTATTTTGGTTTCTACTTTTTCTTCTTTTAGAAAATTTATAATATCTTTATTTGTAAATTCATTAAAAGCACTATATAAAAATTTGCCATTTCCAGGTATATTAGAAATAAATTCTGAAATATCCAAACTACTTGTAATATTACATCTTCCTTTACCTGTAATCAACAGTTTTCTACCACACATTTCCATTTTTTCTAATAATACTACTTCATATTTTGGATTATTTTGTTTTGCAGATATTGCTGCCATCATTCCGGGCAGGTCCACCGACCGCACTATTACAACCTTCATTTTAATACCATTCCTTTATTTGCCATATTACATTATATTTTGAATTGCCTTTAGAACTCCTAATTTTCCATATTCGTATGTTAATCCACCTTGCATAAATGCAATATATGGTGGTCTAATTGGAGCATCGCATGACAATTCTATTGATGAACCTTGGGTAAAACTTCCGCTTGCCATAATTACTTTATCTGTATACCCTGGCATATCCCATGGCTCTGGAATACTAGATGAATCTATTGCAGAACCTTTTTGAATACCTTGGCAGTATTTAATTACTTTATTTGCATCACCAAATTCTATGGTTTGTACAATATCTGCTCTTTCTTCGTCAAATCTAGGAGAAACTTTAAATCCTAATTCTTCTAATATTTTACTTGCAAATACTGCTGTTTTTAAGCTACTTGCAACTACACTAGGTGCCATATATAACCCTTGCAAAATACTTTTGTTTATTCCTAAAGTTGGTCCAACTTCCTTTCCTTGACCTGGTGCAGTTAGCCTTTGGGCAACTAAGTTAATTAATTCTTCTTTTCCTGCAACATATGCTCCATTTGGAGCAAGCCCTCCACCTAAGTTTTTAATTAATGAACCTACTATAATGTCTGCACCTATACTTAAAGGTTCTTGTTTATTTACAAACTCACAATAACAATTATCTATCATTATTATTACTTCATTATTTACTTTTCTAATTATTTTAATAATTTCTTCTAGTTTTTTAAGTGTAATACTTTTTCTTGCAGAATATCCTTTAGATCGTTGAATATGAATTAGTTTTATATCTTTTTCCTTAACTCTTTCTTCTATTTTTTGTTTGTCGAATTCATTTCCTAATAAATCTATTTGTTCATAATTAATACAAAATGATTTTAAAGAGCTTTCATTTTCTTCAATTCCTATTACTGGATGTAATGTATCATAAGGTTCACCTGTTATTGTAAGCATTGTATCATTTGGTCTTAATAGTGCAAATAATGTTACAGTTAAAGCATGTGTTCCAGAAATAAATTGGCTACGTACTATTGAATCTTTTGCTCCTAAAACTTGTGCAAATACTTTTTCTATTGTATCTCTTCCAATATCTCCATATCCATATCCTGTAGTTGAATTAAAGTGCATATCTGATATATTGTTATCTTGAAATGCTTTTAGTACTTTAATACTATTGTACATACAAATATCATCAATTTCTTTTATTTTATGTTTTATTTGACTTTCTACTTTTTGTGCTATATTTTCTAATTTTTCATCAATTCCAAATTCTTGATACATTTTTCTCTCCTTTTATAATACTTCATCTGTATAGTATACTTCCCCTGTGTCATAGTATTGTTTAAAATATTTTCCTATGAATTCTGGTTTTACATATGTAGAATCTATTTCATATGTTGGCTCGATTATAATGTTTTTATTACTGTCTATTACTCCCCATTTTCCATCTTTTTTTATTCCTGCAAAGCCATATTTGTTAAGTTCTGTTACTTCATCATACTCATTTTCTACTTCTGTTTTTCCTTGTCTGTTTTTAAATCCCCATTTTCCATTTTCTACTGATGCAATTAGTTTATTTTCAAAATATATGTCGCTATTAGAAATATTTCTACCTTCTAAATCAAAATATTCGTTTGTATCTTGTGTTTGAATTTGAATATATTCTTCGTATACATATATATTAGCATTTTCTCTTGAACATACTTTTTTTATTTCTTTAGAATATATATCTAAAATATTTTCATTTGTTTTTTTGGCTTGTATTATTTTTCCGCTTCCTATTTTACTTAAAATATCATATTCAAAATTTACCACTATTTTATTTTCGCTGTTTATTATACCAAATTTTGTACCATCTTTTGATGCAATAAAATAATTGTCAAATAAATATTCCAAATATGCATATGAATTTTCTACAAGTATTTTGCTTCCTTCCTCCATTATTCCACATAAATTTTCATTATTTATTGTTATATAATATTTTGAGCTTTCAGTTTTTTCTATGCTTCTGTACATTGGTTTATCTATTTTTACTCCATTTACATCAAAGTATGTTTCTTGGTCACCATTACTTGCAAATATGTATAAACCTCTAAATGATATTTCGTCATATTCTGGTTTTATAATTTCTCTACCATCTAATGTGTAAACTCCATATTTTTCTCCTTTTTGCAATACGAGTAAATCCTCAGATACATCATATTCTATATTTTGAAATTTAAAATCAATAACTGTTTTTCCATTTTTTATTAAACCAACTTGACCATTTTTTCTTGCAATTAAAAATACATCACTTGTTTTTGTATTATCAATAATTCTTGTTATTTGATTATACTCTGTATTTAAAACTTCTTTTCCTTCATAGTTTTTATATCCATATAGGTATCCATCATTTGTTTTGTTTGATACAATATATCCAGATTCTTTATATGTACCATCTTTATAGAAATTATCTCCTTCGATAGTATCATACTTAATTTCAACAATTTCTGCTCCTTTTGAATTTAGTACTCCAACTTTACCATCTTTTTCAACAAGAAGCTCTCCTTCTTTATATGGAAGGCTTTCAATTTTATCGTATTTTGCATGAGCAATAACTTCCCCATCAAAATTGATAATACCAAATTTTCCATCTTTTTCGTATTTTAAAATATTTTTTTCATAAGGTACTTCACTTTTAGCACCCTGCAAACTAATTGCAGATACATTTGAAAATTCGTTTAAAATTTCTTCATTTTTTTCATTTAGTACTTTATTTTTATCTTTTTCCATACAAATAAACACAGGTTTTTCTGGATTTGGAATTTGGATATATTGGTATATTGGCTCTATTATAATATTTCCTTTTTCGTCAATTGCTCCCATTTTTTCCTGTTTATATAAAATATGATATTTATATTCCTTAATTTCTTCTATATAATATTCTTTTTTTTGCCTTGTTGCAGCATAAATAGATACAATAACTGCTAAAATAACAGCAAATACGATTAAAATTTTTATTTTTTTCATATTAACCTCTTTATTTTTTTATTTTAGATTATTATATCTTCTTGCAAACTAGACGTCAAGCAATTTTGTACAAATAATGTATATATTTCGTCATATTTTTTCGACAGCTTGTACGCATAAACGATAATTTGGTTCATTATTTACGCATGTAATTAGAGTAATTCTGTTATCACTTGTTTGTTCTAGATAAGAAAAATCTGTATCCTCAATTATTTTTACTGTTTTGACTAAATAAGTTCTTTCTATTTCTTTTGTTTTGTAAATAATAATATCATTTTCTTGCAGATTTTTTATGTTTGCAAAATATGACTTTATATTTTTTCCTCTGTTATGGGCTGCAAGCCCAATGTTTCCTTGATTTAAACTAGTTTCTTCAAAATGACCTACATAATAATTGATAATATTGTTTGTTGTTCCTTCTTTTATTTGTGCGATTAAGTTAATTTTGGGTATCATTATTTCTCCTAGAATATCTACATCGTTTTCTTTGTTTTCTATTATTTGTTTTTCGTTTTCTTGATCTTGCTCTTTTATATCAATATCTTGAGTATCAAATTGGGTTATATCATCTTGCATAAAAATAGATAATGTTTCTGAAATTTTATCTATCTTATTTTCCATTGTTTTTAAATAAAAATTAAATAATACAAAAATAATAGAAAAAATACAAATAAATATTATTTTCTTTTTTATTTTATAATACATTTATCTCCTTTCTTTTTAAGGGGAACATAGAATATTCCCCTTAAAAATATAACTATTATAATTTTTTACTTTAGTACTGAGGTTTAAACTAAGATTAAAAATTTCTAAAATTTTTTTAGATAAATTTAAGATCTTAAATTGCTGAGAATAAAAACTTTAATTTTAATAAAATTTAAAATATTACATGTAATTAAACAAGAAGTAAAATTAGTTAGAAAATAAATTAATGCCGTTTTTGTACTTCCATAATTATTCTAGCACATGATTATGTAAATGTAAAGAACTTTTCATTGACACCATGTGACTATTTTCGACATTTGATTTTTTATTGTATTATTTACACTTTTTTAAGTTAGCAGATATTCCAAAAATATTTAGAGTCTAAGATCTTAATAAATCTTAGACTCTATTTTATCCAAATAATCCTTTTTTCTTTACTGGTGGTTGTTCGTTCATAGTTTTTGCAAGTTCTACAAGTAATTCTCTTTGCTCTTTACTTAATTTTTTTGGTGTTTGTATTATAACTGTAAATATAAAATCTCCCTGATAGTTTCTATTTATATTTTGGAATCCTTTATTTCTAATCCTAAACTTTGTTCCAGTTTGTGTTCCCTCTGGTATTTTATACTTTTCTTTACTTCCATCTACCATTGGTATTTCTATTTCTGCACCTAATGTTGCTTGTGTAAATGTAATAGGTATATCACATAGTACATTATCTTGATTTCTTGTATAAATTCTATGTCTTTTTAAGTGCACAGTTATATATAAATCTCCTTTTGGTCCACCCTTTGTTCCTGCTGCTCCTTCTCCACGAAGTACTACAGTTTGATTATCATCAATTCCTGCTGGAACTTTTACATTTATTTTTACTTGTTTTTTTATTTTTCCTTTTCCTCTGCAATGTTCACAAGGTTCTTTTATTATTTTCCCTTCTCCATGACATGTAGTACATGTTCTAGTTGTTTGCATTTGTCCTAAAATTGTAGTTTGAACTTGCTTAATTTGCCCTGTTCCATGACATACTGGACATGTTTCGGCTTTTGTTCCTGGCTTTGCTCCTTCTCCATGACATACATCACATGTTTCTTCTCTATTTAGGTAAATTTCTTTTTCGACACCTAAATAGGCTTCTTCAAATGTAATTTCTATATCATAGCGTAAATCGGCTCCTTTAGTTGGTCCATTATTTGCTCTAGAAGAGTGTCTTCCTCCAAAACCTCCTCCAAAAAATGAAGAAAAAATGTCACCTAAATCTCCCATATCAAATCCATCAAATCCTGATGTAGAATAAGAATAATATCCACCTGTATTTCCTCCAAAACCTTGTGGACCATTGTGTCCAAATTGGTCATACATTCTTCTTTTTTGTGGATCAGACAGTGTTTCATAGGCTTCATTTACTTCTTTAAATTTTGCTTCTGCTTCTTTTTTATTATCTGGATTAGCATCTGGATGATATTTTTTGGCTAGCTTTCTATAAGCCTTTTTTAGTTCTTCATCGGTTGCTGTTTTGCTAACCCCTAATACTTCATAATAATCTCTTTTTTGTTCTGCCATTTTTATCCTCCAACACTATATGTAAATTTAGGCAGGCCTTTATAACCTGCCTTTACAATTTTATTATTTGTTTTCATCATTATTTCCATTTTCTTCTACATTATAGTCTGCATCATATACATTACCGTCTGTATTTTCTGCACCTGCTTGTGCTTGTGTGCTATCTTGCGTACCATTTGGGTTTGCTGCTCTATATAATTTTTCTGAAATTTCATAAAATACTGTTGTTAATTTTTCTGTAGCTTGTTTAATATTTTCTACGTCTGTTCCTTCTAATGCTTTTTTAACATTTTCTATTTCTGTTTCTACTTTTGATTTTTCTTCGCTACTTACTTTATCTCCTAAATCTTTTAATGTTTTTTCACTGTTATATACTAAGCTTTCAGCATTGTTTCTTACTTCTATTTCTTCTTTTTTCTTCTTATCTTCAGAAGCATGTGCTTCTGCATCTTTTACAGCTTTTTCTATTTCTTCATCAGATAAGTTTGAACTTGCTGTAATAGATACATTTTGTTCATTTCCTGTTGCCATATCTTTTGCAGATACATGAACAATACCATTTGCATCTATATCAAATGTAACTTCTATTTGTGGTACTCCTCTTGGTGCAGCTGGAATTCCTGTTAATTGAAATCTTCCTAGTGTCTTGTTATATGCTGCCATTTCTCTTTCTCCTTGTAATACGTGTACTTCAACACTTGTTTGACCATCTGCTGCTGTAGAGAATACTTGTGATTTTTTAGTTGGTATTGTTGTGTTTCTTTCAATTAATTTTGTAAATACTCCACCATATGTTTCAATACCTAATGATAATGGTGTAACATCTAATAGTACTAAATCTTGTACATCTCCTGATAATACACCTGCCTGAATTGCAGCACCAATTGCAACACATTCATCAGGGTTTATTCCTTTATCTGGTTCTTTTCCTGTTATTCTTTTTACTGCTTCTTGTACTGCTGGAACTCTTGTAGAACCTCCAACTAATAATACTTTGTGTAATTTGTCTGCTGTAATTCCAGCATCTTTTAATGCTTGATTAACAGGTCCTATTGTAGAGTCTACTAAGTCTCTAATTAATTCTTCAAATTTTGCTCTTGTTAATGTAACATCTAAGTGTTTTGGTCCTGTACTGTCTGCTGTAATAAATGGTAAGTTAATATTTGTTTGTTGTACACCAGATAGTTCTATTTTTGCTTTTTCTGCTGCTTCTTTTAGTCTTTGCATTGCCATTTTATCTGACTTTAAATCTATTCCTTGTTCTTTTTTGAATTCTGCAACTAAGAAATCTATAATTCTTTGATCAAAGTCGTCTCCTCCTAGTCTGTTGTTTCCACTAGTTGCTAAAACTTCAAATACTCCATCACCAATATCTAGAATAGATACATCAAATGTACCTCCACCTAAATCGTATACTAAAATTTTTTGGTCAGCATCTTCTTTATCCATACCATAAGCAAGTGAAGCTGCTGTTGGTTCATTAATAATTCTTAATACATCTAATCCTGCAATTTTTCCAGCATCTTTTGTTGCTTGTCTTTGTGCATCATTAAAGTATGCTGGTACTGTAATAACTGCTTCTTTTACTTGTTGTCCTAAATAATTTTCTGCATCAGATTTTAATTTTTGTAAAATCATTGCTGAAATTTCTGGAGCTGTAAATTCATCTCCTTCAATTTTTACTTTTTTATCTGTACCCATATCTCTTTTAATAGAAATAATAGTATTTTCTGGATTTGTTACTGCTTGACGTTTTGCAATTTGTCCTACAAGTCTTTCTCCATTTTTTGAAAATGCAACAACAGATGGAGTTGTTCTATTTCCTTCTGCATTTGGTATTACAACTGGTTCTCCTCCTTCCATAACTGCTACACATGAATTTGTTGTTCCTAGGTCAATTCCTATAATTTTTCCCATTTTCTTTTCCTCCTATAAATTTATTTTAATCTTATTAATTTTGCTCTTTTGTAAATTTATATAAAAAAATTTAAAATCATTATTAATGTAATTAATTTGCAACTACAACCATAGCATGACGTATTACCCTATTTCCTATTTGGTATCCTTTTCTATATACCTCTTTTATTTCTTTTTCTCCTAAAGTTTCATCTTGTATACTGCTTACTGCTTCATGAAGTTCTGGATCAAATGTTTTTCCTTCACATTCAATTTCTTTTACTCCAACTGAATTAAATACATCTGTAAATTGTTTTAATACTAATTCAATTCCTTGTTTATAACTTTCATCTTCTGTTTTTACATTTACTGCTTTTTCTAAATTGTCTAGTACTGGTAAAAAAGATGATGCAATATCTGCAAGTAAGCTACTATATAGGCTTTCTCTTTCTTTTGAACTTCTTTTTTTGTAGTTATCAAATTCTGCCATTAATCTTTTTAGTCTATCTGTTGTATCTTCAAGTTCTTGCTCTATTTTACTTTTTTCTTGATTTTCTAGTTTTTCTTCTTGTATTTCTTCTTTTTTGTCTTGCTTTTCTAAATTTTCTTCCATTTTTACAATCATTCCTTCCTAAGGCACAAATTGGGTTGGAAAAGAATTAAATTTTGGCTAGGAAAACGAGTTTGAAATTTATGAGGCGTACTTTTTGTACGTTGATTAAATTTCAAATGATGTTTGACAACGCCAAAATTGTAATTATTTTTCAACCATGTTTCCTTTCTTTACTTTTCATTTAATTTTTTGCTAATATATTTCATTACTGAAATTACTTTAGAATAATTCATCCTTGTAGGTCCTATAATTCCTATAGTTCCTAAGTCTTTATCTCCAACAGAATGTTTAAATGTAACAATGCTAAAATCTTTTAGCTCCTTGTTTTCATTTTCCTCTCCTATATATACATTAATATCTTTTGCAATTCCGCTTTGAAGCATATCTAACATTAATTCTTTTTCATCTAAAATATTTACAAAACTTTTTGCAATATCTAAACTTTTAAATTCAGGTAATTCAAAAGATTTATTTGCACCTTCTAAATATAGTTGTTCTTCTTCATGTATTGCATATTTTAATTGATTAATTATTGGTTTTATTACATTTATGCTATCACTTGTTTGGGTAATTAAGTATTCTTCTAATGGTTTATCAATAACTTCTAATGATTGACCTTTTAGTTTATTGTTAAAAAGATATCCTATTGTGTCTATTTGGTCTTGATAAATATCTTCATCAAATTTAATAATAGTTTCTTTTACCATTCCATTATCTGTTAAAATAACTGCCATTAACATTCTATTTCCAAGAAGTATAAATTTTATTTCTTCTATTATTTGAGATGCTGATTTTGGTCCAATACTAAGTGTTGTATAGTGTGTAATTTCTGATAATGTTGTAGTTGCAATTTTAGTCAAATCTTCTATAGCATTTACTTTTGTTTCTAATTTAGATTGAATGTATTTAATTTCTTCTAAACTAATATCATCTTCTTTTAATAGTTCATCTACATAAAATCTGTATCCTTTTACAGATGGAATTCTTCCAGCTGATGTATGTGGTTTATCTAAATATCCTATATTTTCTAATTCGGCCATATCATTTCTAATTGTTGCACTACTACATCCCAAATTATATTTTTCTACTAAACTGCCTGAGCTTACTGGCTCTGCAGTGTTAATATATTCATCAACTATTGCCTGTAAAACTTTCTTTTTTCTTTCATCTAACATGATTATCACCTCTTGTTTAGCACTTTCATTATTAGACTGCTAATATAGTATACCCAAAATTAGCAAATGTCAACCCTGTTTGCTAATTTTTTTGTGAATTTTCTGTGAATATATAATTTTATTTATTATACCAATAAAATTTGTTTTTAAATATTATATAAAAGAGCATAGCATTTTATATTTATTACTATCCTCTTTTATATAATTATATTTAATTAAATTTATTGGTTACTATAGTTTATTTTTTCACTTGTTAGCACATCATTACCAGTTCCTTTTGTAATTCTATTCCAATCATCATTACTTCCATCATAATTTATTTCTTCTAATCCTTTACATCCATTAAAAGCATAATCTTCTATACTTTCTATTGTTTTTGGTATATTTATACTTTTTATTTGTTCGCATCGAAAAAATGCATATTTAGGTATACTTGTTAGTTTATTAGAAAAATTTAAATTACCCTTTATTTTTAAACATTGATAAAATGCATTAATTCCAATATTTGAAACATTGCTTATGTCTATCTCTTCGTCCCAATTACCACAATTTGAAAATGCATAATCTCCTATACTTTCTACTGTTTTTGGTATATTAATGCTTTTTATTCCTGTTGTATATGCAAACATATAAGATCCTATTTTTGTTATTCCTTCCTCTAATTTTACTGTAATTTCATTTCCTCGAGAATAATACCATGGTAGACCTTTATTTGTATTCGAATTATAATCTACTCCTTCTCCTCCATTTCCTTTTGTTAATGTTACTTCCTGTATTCCTGTACAGTTAACAAATCCTGTATCTTTTAAATCTAATGTTATAGGAAGTGTTATATTAGTTATACCTTTACATTCACTAAATGCATTAACTTTTAATTCTGTTACAGTATCTGGTATTACTAGTTTATTTATTTGTTCGCAGCGATAAAATGCATGGCTAGGTATGCTTGTTAGTTTATTAGAAAAATTTAAATTACCCTTTATTTTTAAACATTGATAAAATGCATTAATTCCAATATTTGAAACATTGCTTATGTCTATCTCTTCGTCCCAATTACCACAATTTGAAAATGCATAATCTCCTATACTTTCTACTGTTTTTGGTATATTAATGCTTTTTATTCCTGTTGTATATGCAAACATATAAGATCCTATTTTTGTTATTCCTTCCTCTAATTTTACTGTAATTTCATTTCCTCGAGAATAATACCATGGTAGACCTTTATTTGTATTCGAATTATAATCTACTCCTTCTCCTCCATTTCCTTTTGTTAATGTTACTTCCTGTATTCCTGTACAGTTAACAAATCCTGTATCTTTTAAATCTAATGTTATAGGAAGTGTTATATTAGTTATACCTTTACATTCACTAAATGCATTAACTTTTAATTCTGTTACAGTATCTGGTATAATTAATTTATTTATTTGTTCGCAGCGATAAAATGCAGCTGTATCAATTTTTGTTATTCCTTCTTGTATATATAGTTTATTTATATTTGTTATATTTTGCATAGCATTTGCACTTATTGTACTAACATTTCCATCTTTTAATGTATTTGGAATTACTAATGTTCCTCTATATCCTTCATATTTTATTGTATTATCTTCTTTATATAAATTATTTATTCCTGTTATTGTTACTATTCCTTCTGTTTCTGTTGTTGTAAAAAATTCTGGTGGCATTTTTTGTAGTTCTTCATCTATTTCTTTTTGTATTTCTTCTTTTTCGCTTATTTGTTTTTCTGCCTCTCCTTTATATTTTACTTCTAGATTTCCTTGTATTTCAAATTCGTAACCTTTATAGTCTACTGGTAATATTTTTCCCTCTTCATCAACTTCATATACTACAGCATTTTTATCTTCTTTTTTTAGCCTTATTTCTAAGCTTTCCACATCTTTTATAGTAGGATTTTTTAATTCGTTTAAAGTTAATTCTTTTTTTAATTTAACATATTCTAGCATTTTATCTTGTATTATTAGCGAAAGTTCTTCTTTTACACTTTCCATCATGTATTTATTAGCACCTTGTTTTGATTTGTTAAATATACCATTTTCACCTAATGCTAAATTTAACGTTACCCCTGCTAATATTATTAATATAATTATCGTTATAATTAATGCTACTAAAGTTATTCCTGTTTGCTTTAATAAATCTTTTTTCATTTGTTATTCCCCCTTATAATATACTTATATCATACTTATATTATTATCTCAAGTTTTTTTACTTTTCATTTAATTTTTTGCTAATATAGTATACCCAAAATTAGCAATTGTCAACCCTGCATACTATTTTTAAAGATTATATAATTAAACAAAAAAAGCACTTAATTTTGGTATATAACCTACTTAAGTGCTTTTATTTTTAGGAATTATGATAATTTATTTTGCATATTCAATTGCTCTTGATTCTCTTATAACATTTACTTTTATTTGTCCTGGATATTCCATTTCATCTTCTACTTTTTTTGCAACATCTCTAGCTAAAATTGTCATTTGAGCATCTGAAATTTTATCTGGTTTTACAATAATTCTAACTTCTCTTCCTGCTTGAATTGCAAATGATTTTTCAACTCCTTCAAAAGAATCTGCAATTTTTTCTAATTCTTCTAGTCTTTTTATGTATGCTTCTAAGGTTTCTCTTCTTGCACCAGGTCGTGAAGCAGATATTGCATCAGCAGCTTGTACAAGTACAGCTTCTAATGTTTGTGGCTCTACATCTCCATGATGTGCTTCTACAGCATTTATAACTAATTCATTTTCTTTAAATTTCTTTAAAATGTCTACACCTATTTCAACATGTGTTCCTTCCATGTCATGGTCTAAAGCTTTTCCAATATCATGCAATAATCCTGCTCTTCTTGCTCTTTTTGAATCTAAACCTAATTCATCTGCCATAATTCTAGCCAAATTTGCAACTTCGATAGAATGATTTAATACGTTTTGACCATAACTTGTTCTATATTTTAATTTTCCAAGTAATCTTACTATTTCTGGATTTAGTCCATTTACACCTGTTTCTAAGCATGCTCTTTCACCTTCTGCTTTAATAGTTGCAAGTACTTCTTCTTTTGCCTTTTCTACCATTTCTTCTATTTTAGCTGGATGAATTCTACCATCATTAATTAATTTTTCCAAAGCAATTTTTGCTATTTCTCTTCTTAAAGGATCAAATCCGGAAATTATAACAGCTTCTGGAGTATCATCTATAATTAAATCAATACCTGTTAAATTTTCAATAGCTTTAATGTTTCTTCCTTCTCTTCCAATAATTCTACCTTTCATATCATCATTTGGAAGTGATACTATTGATACAGTTGATTCTGAAGTATGATCTGCTGCACATTTTTGTATAGTATAGCTTAATATCTCTCTTGCTTTTTTATCTGCCTCTTCTTTAATTTTTTGTTCTTTTTCCTTTATAATTACTGCTACATCTTCTGTAATATTTTTTTCCACTTCTTGTAATAAAATATCTTTTGCTTCTTGTTTAGATAATCCTGAAATTTTTTCCAATTCTTCTAATTGTTTTTGTAATGTTTCTTGTACTTTTTGTTTTTCTACTTCAATATCTTCTACCTTTTTTTCAAGTTCTTTTTCTTTTTTTTCAAAATTATCTGAACGTTTTTCAAAGTTTTCTTCTTTTTGTATTAATCTTTTTTCTTGTAACTGAATTTCGCCCCTTCTTTCCCTAATCTCTTTGTCTAATTCATTTCTAGATTGCATTATTTCCTCTTTTGCTTTAAAAATTTCTTCTTTTTTCTTATTTTCTGCTTCTCTTTTTGCATCTTCTAATAATCTTTTTGCTTCATTTTCTGCTCCTGCAATTTTGGATTCTGCAATTTTTTTTCTAATAATAACACCTATAGGAATAAAAATTACAGCTGAGATTAGAATTGTGGCGATTATGATTAAAATATTCATCACTTCTACCTCTTTTCTATTAAATTTTCAATGTTCAATAATATATATAACTAATTTTTTTTAGAATATATTTTACTTACACTTCTATTTTATATTTATTATTGTAAACTGTCAAGTATTTTTTGAAATTTCAATAAATTGGATTTATAAAAATAATAATATTTCAAAAAATATTATTAGGAGGAAAATAAATTGAATCAAATTTTAATAAATCGAAATAGCAATTTAGATATAAATAAAGTAAACAAAAGTAAAAATAGATTTAGATTTCATTTTATTTTTATTTTATCTATTTTCTTTCTACTTAGTCTTATTATTTATATTTTCTATAATAATAAACAAATTATGCAAAAAAATAATATTTCAAAAAGGATGTTAGATAATTTTGAAATATCACGACTTTATGGAATGAAAAATTCTACTACAAATAATTCTTCTTTTTTACAATATGATGAAAATTCGGACAATTTCGATATTATTGGAATAATAAAAATAGATAATTTAAATTTAAATTATCCAATTTTATCTAATTACTCTAATAATTTACTAAAAATTGCTCCTTGCCGTATTTCTGGTCCTTTTCCAAATGAGGTAGGAAACTTATGCATAGCAGCTCATAATTATAATAATTCTACTTACTTTAGTAACATTGATTTGCTTAAAATAAATGATAAAATTACCATATATGATTCTAATGGTAACTTTTTAGATTATTATATTTATAAAACATATGAATCTAATTATAATGATTTATCTTGTATGGAAAATACAAATTATCGTGAAATTACTTTAATTACTTGTAATAATCTTAACTCTAATAAAAGAATTATAGTAAAAGCAAAAGAAAGATCATAGAATATGACCTTTCTTTCTTTTACTTTTTACACATTATAATCTCTTATTTTCTTATATGCATATATTGCAGATACAGCACATACAGCTATAATTGCAAAAATTGCATAATCATTTGCACCTGTTTTTGGTAAATTTGTTGTATTTGTGTTATTATATCTTGATGTATTGTTTGTTCCTGATATTATATTTGTAGTAGTATTATTAGTTGTGTTATTTCCTACAACATTATTTGTTGCTGTATTATTAGCAACATTATTTGTCTCTTGTGCTGTATTATTAGAAGGTTGAATAACAATTGGTACATTTGTTGCAAATGCTGTATTCGCACCTATAATTACTAACATTATAATGGCAAGTGCAATTAAAATTATTTTTTTCTCTTTCATAATTTAAAATCTCCTTTTCTTTTTTATTATTATTTTAACCACTACTATTATTTATACTACAATTTTTTAAATTTTGCAATAGTTTTTTTATATTTTTTTATTTTTATTGCTTTTTTATTTAAATCATTGTATAATTTATTCAAAAATATTGATATTTGGAGTGTTTATGGATACAACTTTTTTGAAAAAATTGGAATTTGAAAAAATTATAAATAACCTTTCTTCTTTTTGTGAAACAAATGTAGGTAAAAACTGTGCATTATCATTACTTCCTTCTTTTTCTTTTGAAGAAGTAAATTATAGATTAAATGAAACTGACCAAGCTTTTTTTGTTTATCGTAATTTAGATGATGAACCTCATTTTTTTACATTTTATATTGATATGTATATAAAAAAAATAGAAAGTAGCAATTATTTAAGTTGTAAAGAATTACTAAATATTGCACATTTATTAGAAAATGCACGTTTACTTAAAAATATATTTTTTAATAATGTTAATTTTGATGCAAGTATGCTTGATATTTTAGATAAACTTTTTTCTGATTTATATAGTAATTTAAACATTGAAAAAGAAATTTTTTCTAAAATTATCGATGAAAATACATTAGACGACAAAGCATCTTCTAATCTTTATTCTATTAGAAATGAAAAAAAAGCTATTGAAGTAAAAATTAAAGATACACTATCTAATTTTATACATTCTTCTTCAAAGTATTTGCAAGAACAAGTTATTACAATTCGTAATAATCGTTATGTTGTTCCTGTTAAAGAAGAATATAAAAACTTTGTAAAAGGATTTGTACATGATGTTTCGTCTACTGGTTCTACATTATTTATTGAACCACTTTCAATTTTTGAAATTAATAATGAATTATCTAGTTTGGAAATTAAAGAGAAAAAAGAAATTGAAAAAATTTTAAAGAATTTATCTTCTTTATTTTTACCAATTATAAATGAAATAAAGCAAACAAGTATTAATATTGGTAAATTGGATTTTATTTTTGCTAAGGTTAAGTTTGCTTTAAGTATACATGCTACAAAGCCAATACTTACCAAGGAAAAAAACTTTACTTTAATAAAAGCAAGACATCCATTAATTGATTCGAAAAAAATAATACCTATTGATATAAATATTGGTAAATCTTTTCGCACTTTAGTTATTACAGGTCCTAATACTGGTGGAAAAACTGTTACTTTAAAAACTTGTGGTCTTTTACTTTCTATGGCATATTCTGGTTTGTTTATACCTGCAGATGAAAAAACTACTATTTGTGTATTTGATTTCATTTTTATTGATATTGGTGATGAACAAAGCATTGATGCTTCACTTAGTACTTTTTCTGCACATATGACAAATATTGTTTCTATATTAAAACAAGCAACTGAAAATAGTTTTATTTTAATTGATGAACTTCGGTTCTGGTACTGACCCAGCACAAGGAAGTAGCTTAGCGCTTAGTATTTTAGAGTATTTTTATAATATAGGTGCTATAACACTTGCTACTACGCATTATCCAGAAATAAAAAATTATTGCTTAATAACCGATGGTTTTGAAAATGCTTGTGTAGAATTTGATATTAAAACTTTAAGTCCAACATATAAATTACTAATTGGAATACCTGGTCAAAGTAATGCTTTTGAAATTAGTAAGTCTCTTGGTCTTATGGATTGCATTTTAGATAGAGCAAATCAATTTTTAAAATCTGATTCTATACAAATTGAAAAATTGCTTAAAAATATTTATGATAATAAAAGATTTATTGAACAAGAAAAAAATAGTATTGAAATTAAATCTGAAGAAATAAATAAACAAAAACAATCTTTAGAAAATGAATTAAAAGAAATTCAAGAAAAAAAAGAGGCAATTTTAGAAAATGCAAAAAAAGAAGCAAGAGAAATGTTGCTAGATACTAAAGAGGAAATTTCTAATGCTATTCATAAAATTAATAATTCTTCTTCTAAGGATTTAAACATAATAAGAAATAATTTAAATAATTCTATTAAAGATACGTATACAATTTCAAAGCCTGAAGAAAAATTAAATACAAATTCTATGAAAATAAAAAAGGGAGATACAGTTTATATTACAAATCTTAATCAAAAAGGAATTGTTTTAACAGATCCTAATAAGTCTAATCAAGTACAATTACAAGTAGGTCCTGCAAAATTAAATTCAGATATAAAATACTTATCCTTTATATCTTCAAACAGTTCTACTAATGCAAGCTCTACTTTAAAAACTACCTTAAAAAAGGATAAAAAATATTCTAATGAAATTAATGTAATTGGTAACAATATAGAAGAAGCAATTTTTTTAGTAGATAAATTTTTAGATGATTGTATTTTATCAGGATTAAAAGAAGTTAGAATTGTACATGGAAAGGGAACATTAGCTTTAAAAAATGGTATTCAAAATTTTTTAAAAAAACACCCTCACGTTAAGTCTTTTAGACTTCGGAACATTTGGTGAAGGTGAAATGGGTGTAACTATTGTTGTTTTAAAATAAACTACAAATAATTACTATAATTTGATAAATAATAAATTTAAAAATTGTACTTGAAAATAAGCTAAATTGTGCAAGTGGTATTCCTATTTTGTTTAAACTTGTGTATTCATTTATAATTTCATTTAATTCTTCTTTTGTACATAAATTATTTTCTTCTATATATTCTTTTGCAAGAAACGGTGCTTTGTGCATCGCTTCTTGTTCTAGCATATCTCTTATATAATACCAAATTCCTCCTAATAGAAGTAAAATTATAGATACTATACTAGTATTTTTAATAATTTTAAAAATTGTTAGAATGCAAATTAGTAAAAAGTAAATTAAATAAACATTTGAAAAAATAAAATTGAATAATAATATCCTTCTATTTTGTACAGAATGAACACACTCGTGTGCAATTGTTTGAATTCTAAAGAAATTGTCTTTTATATTGCCAATCGAAATTTTATCTGTAATTGCTATATATAAGCTTGTTTTAGTATTCTTATCTTCTTCTATTTTTACTTTTGTATTATTTAATTTTTTTAATATATTTTTACATATATCTATATTTTCGGGCATATTATTTGATAAATCATTCAATTTAGAATTATTTATTTTTTGTTTTAATTGTTTTGTTTTTATCCCTAATATTATTTTTACCAATATTAGTAAAAATGCAGCTATAATAATGGTTATAATTTGTTCCATCTGGCTTTCACCCTTTATTTATTTTAATACATCTTGTACAGATTCTCCAATTATTTTATTTACATCTGCAAGAAGTACATTAAATTTTAATTCAAGGTCAAAGTAGTTTTTTACTTTTTCCTCTTTTATTAAATCTAAATAAAGTTTTTGCATATTTTCTACTTTTTCTTTATCTTGCTTTTCCCCTTTTAAAGAAAATACTTGTATTTCATATCTTAATTTTTCAAATTGTGAAATTTTATCTTTTAAATTTAGATTTTGGTCTAGTTCTTCTTTTGCTTTTTTAAAATCTAAATATTCTTTAGAATTTTTTAATTCATGAGCTAATTTATTAGCTGTATCATATACGTCCATTTTTTATCCTTTCTAAATTTATAATTAACTTTATGCATATGCCTGACGTTTTCTAAAATGAATTAAATTATTTAGTTCTTTTTCATTATTCTTTGCTTTTTTAGTTTTTCTTGCTTTTTCTTGTGCAATTTGATTTGCTTGTCTTTGTGCCATTGTTTGACATATTGCTTTTTGGTATGTAAAGTGTGTATCTTGTGCAATTTTAGCCCAATTATATTCATTTTTTACTTTCAATTTTGCATTTTTTACAATTTCACTTGTTAGTCTTTGATCATATAACAAAGATAAAATGGAATCAGCTATAGAATTACTATTTCCTGTATAACTTTTCATTCCATTTACTCCATGTTCTACAATTTCATTTAAACCTCCAATATCTGATACTACCACTGGTATACCTGCTAGCATAGCTTCTAATGTTACTATTCCAAATGGTTCATATGTACTTGGAAAAACAGCAACATCAGCACATTTATACATTTTTGCTATTTGTTTTGAATTTAAATATCCTGTAAAATATACTTTATTTTCGATATTTAAATTTTTAACTTGCTCTCTTAGTTCATCTATCATTCCACCTTTTCCTGCAATTATAAGTTTGGCATCATGATATCCTTGCAAAACTTTTGGCATAGCTGCAATTAAGTGTTGTATTCCTTTTTCATATACTAATCTACCAGTAAATAATATAATTTTTTCATTATCTAGTGCATATTGTCTTCTAAAGTCATAGTCTTTTTCTATTCCATTAAAATTAGTTAAATTAACTCCATTTGGAACTACATTTATTTTTTCAAATGGTAGTCCAAATAATCTTTGTAATTCACATTTCATATAGTTACTATTTACTATTACTTCTGTTGATTCATATGTAAGCATCCATTCTGTATCATTAATATATCTTTGCACTTCATCATGTATCCCAGAGTTTCTACCACTTTCTGTTGCATGAATTGTTGATACAATTGGAATATCATAGGAATTTTTGATTGTTTTTGCTGCATATGCAACAAGCCAATCATGTGCATGAATTACATCGAATTTTCCTTCTTTTGACATTATTTCATTTGCTTTTGCAATTAAATTAAAATTCATTTGCATAATCCAATCTATAAAATTATTTGGATTAATCATAAAATTATCTACACGATAAACATTTACACCTTTGTCATTTTCATAATATGGTAAATTTCCTTCTCTATATGTTACTACAGTTACATCATGACCATCTTTTATTAATCTTTTAGATAAATCATGAACAACTCTTGCAATACCTCCTACAATTCTTGGTGGATATTCCCATGTTAGCATAAGTATTCTCATTTTACTTAGGCTCCTTTCATTACATTTTCTTTTGTTATTATTATTCGCTCTATTTATTTTATACTAATAATTTACAAATGTAAACAAAAAAATGCATTTTTTTTAAAATATTTTCTTAAAAATATTTTGTATATTTTATCTAATAAAAATTTCCTATTATATTAAAAAAAAATAACCTAAAATTAGGTTATTTTATATATAAAGTAGGATCTAAATTTTCATTATCTTTTAATATTTCAAAATGTAAATGTGAATTATCTGCTATCTCAAATGCTGCAGTGTTACCTACTGTTCCTATTGTTTGTTCTTTTGTTACTTTTTCTCCAACAGTTACAAATTCTGTTGTTAAAAGATTAGAATACCTTGTTTGAAAACCATTTACATGATCAATTGTTATTGTTATACCATACCTTGGATCATTTTTTATAGATGTTACTGTTCCTTCTTCTGCGGCTTTTACAACACTTGCTTTTTCTGATTCAATATCTATTCCATTATGTGTTACCCATTCTTTTAATGTATCTGAATAAACAAGGTTTTCTTTTGCATATTCTTTAATAATTTCGCCTGAAACTGGCATAATAAATTCTGGATCATGTACAACTTCTTCTTTTGCAATTACTTCTTGTACTTTATTTTCGTTTTCACCTGTAGTATTTGTTTTTTCATTTTGCGTATTAGTAGAATTTGTTGAATTTGTAGAACTTTCTATTGTATTTTCTACTACATCATTTTCTACATTAGTTTCTATTATATTTTCATTTAATGTATTTTGGCTTTCGTCTACTGTTTTTCCAATAGCCATACTTGCTTCTTCTAAAATTTCATTTTTAGTTTTGTTTTCAGCATTTTTTGCAATACTTAAAGTATCAAAATCAGATGAGTTGTCCTTTAAACTATTATAGTAGGATACAAAAATTGCAATAAAAGCAATTAATGCTACTGTTAAAATAATACCAGATACATATAAAACTTTTTTAAAATCGTCCTTTTCTTTTATTCTTTGATCTCTTCTCATCATTTTCCTCCTTGATTTTTTCTTTAGTTAAATTATTTACTTTTTTTCAAAATTTATACAATTTTTTATATTATTTATATCTAGTATTTAGTAATTTCTACTCCTACATAAAAGTGTTTAATAATATCTTCAAAATTATATCCCTGTTTTGCTAAACTATCTGCACCTGTTTGACTCATACCAACTCCATGACCATATCCCTTTACTCTAAATGTTATTTTTCCTTCTGCTAATTCAACTTCAAAATTTGTAGATCTTAATCCTAAAATTGTTCTTGTTTCTACTCCAGATAAATTCTTATTTCCAAATGCAATTGTTCGTACTCTTCCACTTTCTGTTCGTTCTAAAATTTTAATGCTTTCTGGATTTGAAAAATCTATTTGTATGTCATTATAATTTTCCTTTAATTTATTTAATAATTCCTCATTATTCAATGTAAGTTCTGAGCTATATTGTGCATATTCTTCTTCTCCTTGTGTTGTTACAACTTGCAAATAGGGGTATCCACTTCCTCCCCATACATTAAATGGTATTTCTGTTGTACCACCACTATTTGCATGAAAAAAAGCATTAATTGGTTCATTATTATAAGTAATAATTTTTCCTATTGTACCATTTACTGCTTCTACTATTTTATTCCAATTTTGATTTCTTACACTTTCTTCCCATCTTGCAAGTCTATCTTCTTTCGATATCCAAGCTTGGCAACATGCAGAGCTATCACATATGTGTGCTCCTTCGTGTTTTGCACCATTATGAATAATTTTATAAATTGTATAAGTTCTTGCAACAACAGCTTGTGCTTTTAATGCTTCTATATCGTAATCTGCGGGCATTTCTGCTGAAACTACATTGCATAAATATTCATCTAAATTTACTTCTTCTATTTGCCCTGTTTTTGCATGTAATAATTTTACTGTATCATAATCTTTATAGTTATAATCTTGTAATTTTAATTCTACTTCTATATCTTTAGTTTCTTCATTTGCAACTGTTTCTATTTTTGCAAATGGTTTTGTTAAAAAAACTGGTACTGCAAAAAACAATAGTAAAAATAATAATAAATAGATTATAACTTTTTTCATACTGCCTCCCATTTTTTTCTCATTTTGTCTAATACGCTTTTTTCTATTCTAGATACTTGTACTTGTGAAATGCCAAGTATTTTTCCTACTTGTGATTGTGTTTTTTCTTTATAATATCTCAGCATAATAATTTCTTTTTCTCTTTTACTTAGCTCATTAATTATTTGTTCAAGCGTAATGCGATTTGTAATATTATTTTGTTCATCTTGATTACTTTTTATTTTATCTATTAAATATCTACCATTATCTTCATTTGTGTTTTCTTTATATATTGATTCTACTGGGTTTAATGAATCAACGCTCATTATTACTTCTTCTTTAGAAATTTTTAATTTTTCTGCAATCTCAGAAATAGTTAAATCTTTTCCATTTTTTGCTATATTTTCTTGTTGAAGCTTATTAATTTTTATTGCCATTTCTTTAACACTTCTGCTTACGCGAATAATTCCATCATCTCTTATGTATCTTTTTATTTCTCCTAGTATATATGGTACTGCATATGTAGATAATTGTACTTCATAATTTAAATCAAATCTTTTAATTGCTTTTATTAACCCCATACATCCAATTTGATATAAATCATCTGCTTCATGTCCTCTTTGCAAGAATCTTTTTACAATACTCCAAACTAATCCACTATTATTTTTGACTAGTTTTTCCAATGCCTCTTTATCTCCTTGCATTGCTTTTTTTATTTCTTCTACATTATTTTCATACATATGTACTTTCTTCTTTAGCCTCCTTTTTTATCATCTTTTTCATTGTTACTTTTGTTCCTAATCCTAGAACAGATTCTACTTTCATTTCATCCATAAAACTTTCCATAATTGTAAATCCCATTCCAGATCTTTCTAAATCAGGCTTTGATGTATATAAAGGCTCTTTAGCTGTTTCTATGTCTTCAATTCCTTTTCCAGTATCTGAAATTTCTATACTAATAGTATTTGCAAGTATCATACACTCAATTTTTACTATTCCATCTTTTTCTTCATAACCATGAATAATGCAATTAGTAACAGCTTCTGATACTGCAGTTTTAATGTCTGCAAGTTCTTCTATACTAGGATCTAATTGCGAAGCAAATGCTGCAACAGCAATTCTAGCAAATGCTTCATTATTAGATTTACTAGCAAATTCTAGTTTCATATAATTTTCATATATTCCTTTCATTTTTCCTCCTATCATTTATTTAACCTACTTTAATAATTTTAGGTATTCCACACATTTCAAAAATTTTCATAATACTTGGTTTTACATGAACCATTTCCATTGTTCCTCCAAGCATTGTAACTAATTTGTATCTTCCAATTAACATTCCTATTCCTGCACTATCCATGAAAGTAACTTTATTGAAATCAAATATAGTTCTTTTAGGGCTAAATCTTTCAATTTCATAATCCGCTTTCCTCCTTATCTTTTCTGTAGTATGATGATCAATTTCTTCAGTAATTTCTAATATAAGTAGCTTGTCCTCTTTGTTATATGTTGCATTCAAAATACTCCCTCCTTATATTTTTTTATAATTATACATCATTTTCCAGTTTTTTCCTATAGCGAAACTTGGGAAGTTTTAGCGATTTATAAGAAGTTTTCGACATTTTTCGTTATTTGTAAAAACATAAAATTATTTTATTAATAATATCTTTATTAAATTATATTTTGGAAATTTATTTGCTGATTTGCAAATTTTAGATTTTAAAAATTGTTATTTATAAAAATTTAAGGGTGGATTTTAATTTCCACCCTTTTGTTATTTTAATACATTCCATCCATTCCTGCTGGCATTGCATCGCCTGCATGACTATGTTCATGTTCTTCTTTTTTATCTGTTACAATACTTTCTGTTGTAAGTACCATTGATGCAATTGATGCTGCATTTTGCAAAGCACTTCTTGTTACTTTTGTAGGATCTACTATTCCTGCTTTTTTCATATCTACATAAGTTTCGTTTGCTGCATCAAATCCTGTTCCTTCTGCAGATGCTTTTACTTTTTCTAGTATTACTGCAGGTTCAAGCCCTGCATTTGTTGCAATTTGTCTTACTGGCTCTTCTAACGCTCTTAGTACTATTTTTGCACCTAATTTTTCTTCTTCTTTTAAACTAGATAATGCTTTTTCTACTTTAGGAATTATATTTATGTATGCTGTTCCTCCACCTGCTACAATTCCTTCTTCTACTGCAGCTTTAGTTGCAGATAATGCATCTTCTATTCTTAGTTTCTTTTCTTTCATTTCTATTTCTGTTGCTGCACCAACTTGTATTACAGCTACACCTCCTGCAATTTTTGCAAGACGTTCTTGTAATTTTTCTTTGTCATATTCACTTTGTGTTTCTTCTAGTGCTGCTCTTATTTGTTTTACTCTTGCTTCAATTTTATCCTTTTTACCACTACCGTCTACTATAATTGTATTTTCTTTTTGTACTTTAACTTGTTTTGCTCTACCTAGTTGTTCTATTGTAGTATCTTTAAGTTCTAAACCTAAATCAGATGTAATTACTTCTCCTCCTGTTAGAATTGCAATATCTTCTAACATTTCTTTTCTTTTATCTCCAAATCCAGGTGCTTTTACAGCAACTACATTTAAAACTCCTCTTAATTTATTTAATATTAAAGTAGATAATGCTTCATTTTCTACATCGTCTGCAATTATTACTAATTTTCCAGATGATTGCATTAAAGTTTCTAATAATGGTAATATTTCTTGAATATTACTAATTTTTTTGTCTGTAATTAGTATGTATGGATTATCCATAACAGCTTCCATTTTTTCTGTATCTGTTACCATGTATGGTGATACGTAACCTTTATCAAATTGCATTCCTTCTACTACATCTACATATGTAGAAGATGTTTTTGATTCTTCTATTGTAATTACACCATCTTTTGATACTTTTTCCATGGCATCTGCAATTAAGTTTCCTATTTCTTCGTTATTTGCAGAAATACTTGCAACTCTTGCAATATCTTCTTTTCCATTTACTTTTGAGCTAATTGTTTTTAATTCTTCAACTGCTTTTCCTACTGCTTTATCTATACCTCTTTTAATAGCCATAGGATCTCCACCTGCTGCTACATTTTTTACACCTTCTTTAATCATTTTTTGTGCAAGAACTGTTGCAGTTGTTGTTCCATCTCCTGCAACATCATTAGTTTTTGTTGATACTTCTTTTACTAAACGAGCTCCCATGTTTTCGTATGGATCATCTAATTCTATTTCTTTTGCAATTGTTACACCATCATTTGTAATAAGTGGTGCACCAAAGCTTTTATCTAAAACAACATTTCTTCCTTTTGGACCTAATGTTACCTTTACTGTATCTGCTAATTTATTTACACCGTCTAATAATTTTTTTCTGGCTTCTTCACCAAATTTAATTTCTTTTGCCATTTTTTCATTCCTCCTTATTTTTATTAGGCAATTTACCTATTTTAGTAAGTTTTAATAATATAAACTATTTTTTTACATTACTATTGCTAAAATATCAGATTGTTTTACAATTAAAAGCTCTTCTCCTTCATATTTAACTTCTGTTCCAGCATACTTACTTACAATTACTTTATCTTTCTTTTTCACTTCCATTTTTACTTCTTTTCCGTCTACTATTCCACCTGGTCCTACTTCTAATACCTCGGCAATTTGTGGTTTTTCTTTTGCTCCTGATGATAGAATAATTCCACTTTTTGTAGTTTCTTCACCTTCTATCATTTTAATTACTACTCTGTCTTGTAATGGTTTTAACATTAAAATTACCTCCTTAAAAACATTTTTAGCAGTCTTTAGTTTAGACTGCTAAAACTATATACCCATTTTATTAAATTGTCAAGTATTATTTTTTAAAATTCACACACTTTTCACAATTTATTTTTACTTTTTAATTTTCATTTATTATTTATAAATGTAATAATATAAATATTTTGTTATTTTTGCGAGCGCGTCGTGGGGACCGCTGAGGGCTGTTAAACGCGTAAGCGTTGTTACAGCGCCAGTGGGAGAGCATCGAGTAAAAATATAAGAAATATTTTATATTATTACATTTACTTAACTATTTAATTATGAAATATTAATAATTAATTTCTTTGTTTTACTGCCTCGTATATTACAATACCTGCTGATACTGATGCATTAAGTGATGTAATTTTACCCTTCATTGGTATTTTAACTAGCATATCGCAATTTTCCTTTACAAGTCTGCTAATTCCAAAACCTTCGCTTCCAATTACAATTGCAATATTTCCTTTAAAGTTCTGATTATAATAATAAGTGTCTGTTTGCATATCAGTTCCTAAAATCCAAACTCCATTTTCTTTTAGCATTTTAATTGTTTCTGTTATGTTGTTTACTCTTGCAATTTTCATGTGCTCTAAAGCTCCTGCGGATACTTTATTTACTGTGCTATTTACTCCGGCATGCTCTTCTTTTTGGAATAATTACACCATGTACTCCTGCCGTTTCTGCTGTTCTTATTATTGAACCCAAATTATGTGGATCTTCTATTCCATCTAATATTAAAATAAATGCATCTTCGTTTTTTTCTTTTGCTAAATTTAAAATATCTTCTACCTCTGAATATTCAAAAGGTGGAGTAATTGCAATTACTCCTTGATGATTTCCACTTTGTGACATTTGATCTAGTTTTGTTTTTAAAGTTTCTACAATTACTACTTTATTTTCCCTTGCTTTTGCAATTATTTTATTAATTGAGCCATGTTTTTCTCCACTTTGGACAAAAATTTTATTTATATCTTTTCCTGAATTTAGTAATTCTAAAACTGAATTTCTTCCTTCTACAATGTCTTCATAATCTTTATTTTCTTTGTTATAATTATTATTTTTTTCCTTTACATTATATGCTCTTTTATTAAAACTATTCTTTTCCTTTTTCATTATTAAATCATCCTTTTTATTTATTCATCTTCTAGTTTTAGTACTGATAAAAATGCTTCTTGTGGTATATCTACACTTCCTATTTGTCTCATTTTCTTTTTACCTTTTTTTTGTTTTTCAAGTAGCTTTTTCTTTCTTGTTATATCTCCACCATAACATTTAGCAAGCACATCTTTTCTCATTGCAGAAATTGTTTCTCTTGCAATAATTTTTCCTCCTACTACTGCTTGAAGTGGTATACTAAACAATTGTCTTGGAATTACTGTTTTTAGTTTTTCGACCATTTTCTTTCCTCTTGCATAACTACTTTCCTTGTGTACAATAAATGATAATGCATCTACTGCTTCTCCATTTACATGAATATCTAGTTTTACAAGTTCTGCTCTTTTATATTCCTTAAATTCATAGTCAAAAGATGCATATCCTTTTGTTTTAGATTTTAAACTATCAAAAAAATCATAAATAATTTCATTTAATGGTAGTTCATAAATTAAAGTTACTCTTGTTTCATCTAAATATTTCATATCTATATATGTTCCACGCCTATTTTGGCATAGTTCCATAATATTGCCTACATACTCTTTTGGCAAAAATATTTCGGCTTTAACCATTGGTTCTTCCATGTAAGAAATTTCTTGCTGTGGTGGCAGGTCTGCTGGATTATATAATTCTATCATTGTTCCATCTGTTTTGTATACTTTATAAATAACCGATGGAGATGTAGTAATTAAACTTAAATCAAACTCTCTGTCTAACCTTTCTTCTATAATTTCTAAATGTAATAACCCTAAAAAGCCACATCTAAATCCGAAACCTAATGCAATAGATGTTTCTGGTTCGTACTGCAATGCTGCATCATTTAATTTTAGCTTTTCTAATGCAAATTTTAAGTTTTCATAGTCACTTCCATCTACAGGGTATAGCCCACAATATACCATAGAATTTACCTTTTTATATCCAGGAAGTGGCTCTTTTGCTGGATTATCTGTTTTTGTAATTGTATCTCCTACTTGTATATCTGATATATTTTTAATACTTGCTGCAACATATCCTACATCACCTGCTAAAAGTTCTTCTGCTGGTATATATGTTCCTGGTTCAAAATATCCTACTTCTGTAACAGTAAATATTTTATTTGTTGCCATTAGTTTTATTTCGTCTCCTGCTTTTACTTTTCCATTTTTTACCCTTATATATGCAATTGCTCCTTTATAGTTATCATAATAAGAATCAAAAATAAGTGCTGCAAGTGGAGCATTTTCATCTCCTATAGGTGCAGGTATATCTGTTACAATTCTTTCTAAAACTTCTTCTACATTGAAGCCAGATTTTGCCGATATACATGGTGCATCCATTGCTGGTATTCCAATAATATCTTCTATTTCTTTTTTTACTTCTTCTGGCCTTGCATTTGGCAAATCTATTTTATTTATAACAGGCAATATTTCAAGATTGTTATCTAAAGCCAAATAGACATTAGCCAAAGTTTGTGCTTCTACTCCTTGGCTACTGTCCACAACTAAAATTGCTCCATCGCATGCAGCTAAACTTCTTGATACTTCATAATTAAAATCAACATGACCTGGTGTATCAATTAGGTTAAATATATATTCTTCTCCGTCTTTTGCCTTATATTTCATTCTTACTTCTTGTGCTTTTATTGTAATTCCACGTTCTTTTTCAAGTTCCATATTATCTAAAACTTGACTTTCCATTTCTCTTTTTGAAAGCACACCTGTTAGTTCTATTAATCTATCTGCAAGTGTTGATTTTCCATGGTCAATATGTGCAATTATACTGAAATTTCTTATTTTTTCTTGCCTATTTTGCATTATTTCCTCCTTGTTTTTGATAACAAAAACATTGTTTAATATAAATAATTTTAATAAATAATAAATAATAAATAATAAATATTATTTATATAGCCATAATATTTGTGTCATAATATAAAAATATTTCTTATATTATGACACCTAAATAAAACTATCTATAATAAAACAATTTATTCTTCCCAGTTATGATATACTTCAGACACATCATCTAAATCTTCCAAATTATCTATTAATCTTTGCATTTTTTCTCCAGAAGCTTCATCTAATTTTACATATGTAGTTGGAACCATTTGAACTCCAGCTTCTAAGAAAGTTAAACCTTCTTTTTCTAATTTATCTAATACATCTGAAAAATCTCCTGGTGCAGTTGTAATTTGGTATATTTCATCTTCAGATTCAAAGTCTTCTGCTCCACTTTCAATTGCAAGCATCATAAGACTTTCTTCATCTAATTTACATGTTTCTTTTTCTATTACTAATACACCTTTTTTATTAAACAAATATGATACACATCCTGTTGTTCCTAAATTTCCTCCTGCTTTTGAAAAAACATGTCTTACATCTGCTGCAGTACGATTACGATTATCTGTGCTACATTCTACAATAACAGCAACACCATTTGTACCATATCCTTCATATACAACTTCTTCATAATTTTCGTTGTTTCCTGCTCCTGCTGCTTTTTTTATTGCGTTGTTTATAGTATCATTTGGCATGTTTGCAGCCTTTGCCTTTGCAATTACATCTTTTAACTTTGAATTTCCAGCTGGATCTGGTCCTCCTTGTTTTACTGCAATTAAAATTTCCCTTCCTAATTTTGTAAATACTTTTCCTCTTGCAGCATCTGCCTTTCCTTTTTTTGCTTGAATGTTATGCCATTTGCTATGTCCACTCATTGCCAAATTCCCCCTTTTTCTTTCTTTTTACTTTTTAATTATAACATACTTTATTTAATTTGTGTAGTCAATCTATTTTTTAACTGGCGAAGCGGGTGGGATTCGAACCCACGGGTCCTTTAGTTAGGACTAACGCATTTCGAGTGCGCCTCGTTATGACCACTTCGATACCGCTTCAATTTTTACTAGATATTATAACCCAATTTTCATTGCATTTATTATAACAGATAATCTACTATTGATAAATAGTTTTTCTAAAATTTTTAAAATTTATGGAGGTTTAATTATGAAAAATGAAGAATTAGAAAAAAATTACTATTGTTCTTTTAGATTATTGATTAATCATCCAAATTTGGGCCGATTCTTTCACTTTTTTCTATTTCTTCCAAGTCAATATGATATTTCTTTTTTAATTCAGCATTACTTGCATTTATAATTTTATTAAGCTTTTTATTTCCATCTTTATCTTCTTCTAATAAAGATATTCCTCTGTTTTTTAAATATTTTAGCAATATAGCTTGTTTTTTTACATTTCTTCTTAATGCTCTATTACTTACATATTGGTCTATTCCATATTGTTTAAATAGCTCAATTGTAGGTCTTATATTTTTTATTGATATATTAAATATACTTGGTTGAAGCAGATGTGAATATTTTTCATCTTCCCATTCTGGCATTTCTAATATAGCTTTTATTTCTGATGGATCACTATTCCATATAGTTGATGTTAGCAAGCCTTGAAACTTTTCATCTTCCCATTTTGGCATTTCTAATATAGCTTTTACTTCTAATGAATTACTCTTCCAGATATTTGATGTTAGCAAGCCTCGAAACTTTTTATCTTCCCATTCTGGCATTCCTAATATAGTTTTTACTTCTGTTGAATTACTATTCCATATAGTTGATGTTAGCAAGCCTTGAAACTTTTCATCTTCCCATTCTGGCATTTCTAATATAGCTTTTACTTCTAATGAATTACTCTTCCAGATATTTGATGTTAGCAAGCCTCGAAACTTTTTATCTTCCCATTCTGGCATTCCTAATATAGTTTTTACTTCTGTTGAATTTCTATTCCATATATTTGATGTTAGCAAGCTTTGAAACTTTTCATCTTCCCATTCTGGCATTTCTAATATAGCTTTTATTTCCGATGAATTACTATTCCATATATTTGATGTTAGCAAGCCTTGAAACTTTTCATCTTCCCATTCTGGCATTTCTAGTATAGCTTTTACTTCTGTTGAATTACTATTCCATATACTTGGTGTTAGCAAGCCTTGAAACTTTTCATCTTCCCATTCTGGCATTTTTAATATAGCTTTTACTTCTGTTGAATTACTCTGCCATATATTTGATGTTAGCAAGCTTTGAAACTTTTCATCTTCCCATT